>JAKRWB010000712.1 GCA_022353185.1 ANME-2 cluster archaeon
AGCTTGCATCGGAATTGATAATACAGGAATATGTTGAAATGTATGGATTCAGAGCGATTATCAATCGCTGCGGGGTTATAACAGGAAGTTGGCAGATGGGAAAGGTGGACCAGGGGGTTGTCGTTTTGTGGGTGGCTAAACACCATTATCAACAGCCTCTTAGTTATTTCGGATATGGTGGCAAAGGAAAGCAGGTACGTGATATTCTCCACATTAAAGATCTATACCATCTTCTAGAAATTCAAATTAATAACATTGAGATCCATAGTGGTGAAATCTACAATGTTGGCGGCGGATTGGAACGAAGCATATCTTTATACGAATTGACAGAACTTTGCCAAAAAAATACTGAAAATAAGATTCCAATAAAAAGCGTCGAAGATGATAGAGTGGGAGATATCCGAATATATATTACTGATAACAGTAAAGTTACAGAAAAAACGGGTTGGAAACCTGAAATTACTGTCGAACAGATGATTGAAGAGATATATGATTGGATTAAAGATAACTCTGAACAACTAAAACCGATACTTGCTTGATTTTAGGAGGTTTTAAAAAAATGGATATTGCTTTGATCACGGGGTCTGCAGGTTTAATAGGTGCGGAAGCTGTTAGATTTTTTAGTAAAAATGGATTTCAAATCGTCGGTATTGATAACGATATGCGGAAAGAGTTTTTTGGTGAAGAGGCCTCGACAAAATGGAGCCGGGAGAAACTTGAATCCGAAATAACCGATTATTTCCATTATAGTGATGATATTCGAGATAAAGTGGCCATGGAGAACATTTTTAAAAGATATGGCAACGATATCAAAATTGTAATCCACACTGCTGCTCAACCATCACATGACTGGGCAGCAAAAGATCCATTTACGGATTTTACTGTGAACGCAAATGGTACACTTACTCTTCTTGAAATGACAAGGCAATACTGTCCAGATGCAGTTTTTATTTTTACTTCAACTAATAAAGTCTATGGAGATACGCCAAATGAATTACCATTGGTTGAACTTGAGACCAGATGGGAAATTGATGAATCGCACCCATATTTTGAGAACGGGATTGACGAGTACATGAGTGTGGACCAAACAAAACACAGCCTGTTTGGAGCATCTAAACTGGCGGCTGATGTGCTTGTACAGGAATATGGCAAATATTTCAATATGAAGACTGCATGTTTCAGAGGTGGATGTCTTACCGGACCGGGGCATTCTCCCACCGAACTTCATGGATTTTTGGCATACCTGATGAAATGTGCGATTACTGGAAAGCACTATACAATATTTGGATATAAAGGAAAGCAGGTCAGAGACAATATTCACAGTTATGATCTGGTAAATGCTTTCTGGCACTTTTTCCAAAACCCAAGAATCGGGGAAGTGTATAATATGGGGGGTGGCCGACATTCCAATTGTTCAATGCTGGAAGCCATCAATATGTGTGAGGAGATTACCGGAAAGAAGATGAACTATACATATAGTGAAGTTAATCGAATTGGTGATCATGTGTGGTGGATAAGTGACGTTAGCAAGTTTAAGGACCATTATCCGACATGGGATTACAAATATGATATTAAAGACATTTTGATTGAAATTTATCAGAATAGTCTTTTTAGTGATGTCAAATAAATCGAATATAGAATACCGCAAGTATGTTGGACAAAACATATAAAATTTCAATCGTCATTCCTGCTCACAATGAGGAAGAGAATCTTCCTAATTTATTTGCTGAATTAATCCCTGTTCTTGAACAACATCCTGAAACTCAGGATTTTGAACTGGTGATCGTCAATGACAACAGCACCGATGATACACCGACGATCATTAATGAGTTTGCGAAAAATGATTCAAGGATTAAACCGGTGCATAGAACCGGTATGCCTGGTTTTGGTAATGCGATCAGGACCGGATTTAAGAATGCATCAGGCGACATTATAATACCTGTCATGGCAGATCTATCCGATGACCCACATGACATTCTAAAGTTGGTCAAAAAAATCCATGAAGGTTATGATGTTGCATATGGTTCCAGATTTTGTGAAGGCGGTTCTACAAACGGTTATCCAAAACAAAAAATGCTTGCAAACAGAATATTTAACAATACTGTGCGACTATTGTTCGGCATCCGGCATAAGGATATAACTAATGCCTTTAAGGCATACCGAAAAGAGGTGCTGGAAGCTATCGATATTGATACGATCGAGGCGAATGGTTTTGATCTGACTGTTGAGATCCCATTAAAAGCCCATATTCTCGGTTTTAGTAGTGCTGAGGTGCCTGTGTCATGGCATGGACGCGAACGGGGCGAAGCAAAATTAAAATTATCTGAGAATGGTCATCGATATGGTCTGCGGTTGCTAAAGATGTTTGTTTTGGGTAATGTCATAGGACTTGGGGATTTATTCGGTGCAGTTGTTAAAGGATCACCGATTCGTTTGATTTTTGCGGCTTTACTGGGAATTTTGTTACTTGCTGGCATATTTTCACTTGCTGGCATTTCAGATGTCTTTGCAATTTTGTCAAATGTATCACTTGAATATGTGGCGATTGCATCTTTCATGATCCTTACAACTTTTGTATTCCGCACATGGCGCTGGAGCGTGCTGCTTCGGGCATCAGGACACCGGGTACACAGGGATACGGCTTTT
>JAKRWB010000713.1 GCA_022353185.1 ANME-2 cluster archaeon
TAGTATTTTCGTCCATATACTATAATATAAGACATCACTACATATAAATATACTCAAGTTATTTCGTTACAGTCACTTAGTTGTGTCGTCCAAGTCTTTTATCTGGCCTTTATCATCAAAGGGCCAATCCCATTTTACATTTCGTTCCAATACTGAACTTTTTAACAACGATAGTAATAATTATACCCAAAAGTGTTAAATGAAATCCAACATTATACTATTGTGATAATATGTTCTTAATTATTTAGGTGATTACATGAATTCTGTAGAAAAAGTCACACGTGCAGCCTTTGAGTCAGACGAGTTATTCCAGGAAACCCTGTCCAGGGTTATCAAGGATGACCTTAATATGACGGCAGCCGAGTTCAGTGAAATATCAGGTATACCTTCAAGTACACTGTATAAGATACTCTCCGGTCACCGTGACCCCAATATGAAAACAGTGAGACAAATAGTCAAAACCATAAGGGAGATAGAAGGTACCGAACATGGTAACTTTATAGCAGTGATTGCAGCCAGGCCAGTGCTCGACAATATCATAGAAAAGAAGATGAAAATTGATGGGAAGTTAATAACCATCCGTGAATATTCAGCTACATCAATGGAAGAAGCCATTGTGGCTGCTATAAGAGCTGAGCGTGACGGGGCAGCTTCATTGGTATGTGCCCCCATCGTCAGCCCTACTGTGGAAAAAGTGCTGACCATTCCTATATCTACAATAATGCCGCGGGACAGCCTGTTAGCAGCTATCAAGCTGGCCGCTAAAAAAATGAGGTAGCTACTTCACGTTCTTCATCAGGGTTAATATATTCTGATATTCCTGTTCCTCATCTATGTCGATAGTTAAAGTGCCTGAACTTCTCATATCAGTAGGGAGGCTCATGACGAGGTCATCTGCAGGTATTATGCCAATAAGGATAGTTGTGGTTCCATCTCCGTTCCAAGTGGCCAGAACACTTCTAACCTTAACCGAAACCATTCCCTCTCCACCTGTTTCAATGAAACCTTCGTAGGACTTGGCAGTAACAGTAGAACCACTGTTTAAAGTAACTTTCTCCTGACTTACCTCTTGGAAGCCCTGGATATTACTCTCCTGTGTCATATTCTGCATCTGCTTGTCAATGATACCCGATAGCATAGATTCAGGTATGGAGATGCCACCCGGGAGTGCTATCCTAAATGTAATAAACTGTGACGTGAACTGGCCTGCTCCTGATCCATCGGCTGAACTTCCGTAAGTACCCAGCATTTTATCAAGTTGTTTTATCATTTCTGCCATCAGGTTTTTGTCACGGTATGTAACCATGGCAGTGTTAATTATTATCTCTACTCCAGCAACATCCTGGGTCATACTATCTGTTAGGATTTCTCCTGATTGTGTCCACCCCAATTTATCCAATGTGGCCTGGTTTACCGTTGCAGGTGCAGCTTCCTCTGTTTCAAGACATCCCGCCATGAGAACAGTCGCAATAAGGCATAAGAGCATCAAATGCGTAACGTTTTTCATAAAATCACCTATTATTCCAAATCGTTTTGAATTAATATTACTTATGACCTTTATAGATATATCAACTTTGCAGGATTAATATAATGGAGTTCAATACGACCCAGGCTATTAAAGACAATTACTCTATGCTGGCCGCAGCAGAAGAAGTGGACGTTACAGTCCTTGCCGGACATCTACAATCCATGGGATTCGAGTGTATGAGATGTGGAGAATGTTGCCGTTCGCATCAGGGGGACAATAGCGTCTTAGTTTTTCCAGATGAAGTGTTGCGGATAATGGATGCCAATAATCTTAGCTGGCACGATGTATGTAAACCATCAGCACCCCAGTTCATAGATAACATTAATACCCTGCATTCATTTGAATGGGAATTGAAAAGACATAACAATGAATCATGCACATTCTTGAATGAGGACAATACCTGCAGTGTATATTTTTGGAGACCCTGGATTTGCAGGACGTATCCATTCTATCTGCACTTCGAGAATGATCAAACACCCAGGCTCAATATATCAGAATGTGAGGGCGTTGGAAAGGGGGTGTTTAACAAAGAAGATGCAGGGAATTTGGCTTTGTTTTTGAAGGAACGGCTAATATCCGAGATTCAAGAAGAGATACAGTTGCTGGAACACCTGGATGGGTTGGAGAACTGGGAATTTTTCAATGGTAATATTAATGAGAATATTGTAAAATTTAATATGGCAGTACATGATAGCAGCGGTTGTACTGTGGTCGAAAGACATATTAAATCAAACTCGGAAGAATAATAATAATTATTATTAATTATCAACTAAAATGTTATATTTGTTATAATGTGTCAAGTTTTAAATAACATGAAGTAATTTTAGATATTTGTGAATAAAATGAAGATTAGAGTAGTTAGTTCAAAAGATGAAATTGACACCCTGGATGAAAAAGAAGAAATGATACATCTTACTTTCAGACCGTCTAATAAGGACATAATGATACTGGCAAATAAGTGTTCAAATCTCAAGGCCATCCACATTGCAGGTTCTTTCATGAAAACGGTATCAGAATCGACCAGAATGTTCCTTGAAATGAAAAACATATCCCTGCTTGAAGGAGATGTATGGGGGCACCGGAAGGATATCAATGAATACTATGAAGTTAATCCGGCATTTTTTGATAAAGTAAAAACAATGCGTAGTGAAGGGTTATCAGACGAGAAGATAGTTGATAAACTACAAAATGAAAGTCGGCTTGATAAGGATCTTATCATATTTTTGATACAATAACACCTTATCCCCATTTTTTTATGGTAAGTTACCTTCGCCACTAAGCTCATGCTGGCGCTCAATACTCATCTTTATGAGTACCTTAAATATATTTTTTACTTCTCCAGCATCAAGTCCACATTCAGGGGCGATATTGGTAACCCTTTCTATGACCGCCTGATTCTGTGATTCGTCATTAATGGGTTTGCTGTCATGTTTTTTTGCTTCAAGGACGTCTTTTGCAAGATTGGTCCTTTTTTCAATTAATTTAATTATATCTTCATCGATAACTTTGATTTCATTCCTGATTTGTGAGAGTTTTTTCATTGCCGACCACTACCTTCCTATCTGGGCACCATTATTATTTACTTTTGTCCTTATAACCCTTCCATCAAGTGCCGACCAGGCATCTGCCACTCGGTCAGCCGTCTCCCCATGTGCAAGCGCAGTATATGCCGGGCCCGTACCCGAAAGACTGGCGCCTTCAACCCCTGCTTCCAGCGCCATCAGCATTGGTCCAGTATCAAAACCAAGGGCACTACAGTACAGAAAACCATTAAGTGTCATTGCCTTTTCATATTTCCCTTCAATACACAGTTCATAAGCCATATCCACCCAGGGTGCCACAAGTCTGGACCGTTTCACATCTGTCTTTGAACTGTACGCTTTTTTTCGGGGAGCATAGATTATTACTTCAGATTCCATCACATTCCTGGATATTAGGGATAATTCCCTGTTATCTGTAACTACCACGCCTCCCAACATCGAGGCAGCTGCATCATCAAAGGCGCCTGTAATGGTAACCCTTGCATCTTTGGCAGCTTGTACTCCCAAAAGGGCCGCATCCAATGGTTCCATCTTTTCATCAATAGCATCAAGAGCTGCCAGCACAGATGCATTGGCTGCTGCACTACTGCTTTTGAGGCCCGATGCAATGGGGACTTCACTTTTGGTTTTAACCGTAGCCCCCTCCTGGCAATTAAATTTCTCAAATACCAGTTGAACACACCGCTCAATGAGTTTTGGGTTCCCGCCACCTTTAATTGTGCCTTTTATTCTGTCACTATTGTTCAATTGCACTTCTGCACTGGTCTGAAGGTCGATACCGAAGGCTGAGCCTTTCCATGTGGCAATAGCATTGATTATTGTTCCTGCACCCAGAGCTGTGGCATATCCTGTTGAGGTCATAATTGTGTCACGGTTCTAGTATGATTGTAGTATAACTTATAAATGGTTAAATGCAATCACTGCCTTCTATGCTTGCGAATTTTTCATAGACCGGACAGTTTATGTAATTGTCGCTGTTTGAACAATAGGTTTCTATCTCATCAGGTTTTGGCTTATGGAACTTCGGGTCCAGTTTGCACCAGACACCTGAGATGTATGGGCATCCTTGTGTCAATTACTTCACCTCTTGTGGAATGGATTGTTTAGATATTATTAAGCGTATAGTATATTCGTATTGAAAATGCTTATGGTATATGCATAAAGTTATATTCCCATAAAATATGCATATTATATATAACTCTCAACCAAATTAATCTCTAATCAACACTGCATTTTTCAACCAACCCGGACCCGTATTCCATTAATTCCCTGACGCGGTCCAGAGATTTCGATTCTGCATATATCCTTATAATTGGTTCTGTACCGCTGGGCCTGATAAGTATCCATCCGTCAGGATACCAGACCTTGAGTCCATCAGTATTATCCACGTCCTGGCCCTGTTCCTTCAGAGCACTTGCCACCTTTTTGACCACATCGTCTATGTTGCTGCAGCGTATCTTGGTCTTTATATTATGATATTTAGGCAATCCATTCTTCAGTTCAGAAAGTTTCCTGCCGCTGGCAAGTATCTCCAGCATTCTGGCTGCGGTCATTGCACCATCACGGCAATACTGGAATTCAGGAAATATCAGGCCGCCGTTACCCTCGCCGCCGAACACAGCCCCGCTATCTATCATCTTACGTGCCACATCAATACTGCCCACAGCAGTCCAGATAAGTTCACCGCCCATGGATTCGGTCACGTCCCTGATTCGCAGGGAAGAACTGACCGGGGTGACCACTTTGCCTTTTTTATGGCTTAGCACATGCCCTGCCATAATAGCAAGCAGGTCTTCTTCGTCAAGGAACTCTCCCCTTTCATCCACGAAAGCCACTCTGTCGGCATCCCCGTCATGGGCGACACCCAGATATGCACCCGAGGCTTTGACCATGTTCATAAGGTCAGTCAACGCTTCCTTAGTGGGTTCAGGTGCCCTGCCCGGAAATGTGCCATCGGGTTGGGCATTGAGTGTAATGACTTTGCACCCCAGCTGCCGCAGTAGCAGGGGGCTCACTCCACAACTGGCACCGCAACCCGGGTCAACCACAACTGTAAGTCCTGCATTGCGGATTAAATCCACATCCACCAGTGATGTAATGCCGTCCATATATGTCCTGATAGCAGTGGAATCTCTGGAAAAACTGCCGGTCTGGTCCCATTCTGCTGCATGGAATTGTTGTGAGAAATAGATATCTTCCACTTCTGCCTCGCCACTGCGGGAGAACTCTGTACCATCTCCTGCAACGATCTTTAACCCGTTATATTCCCTGGGATTGTGGGAGGCGGTTATCATCACGCCGGCATCCGCATGGCTGCGCACATAATACTGTAGTGAAGGAACGGGTAGCACTCCGACCTCCGTAACTTCCAGTCCGGTGGATAGCAGTCCTGCTATTGCTGCGCTCTTTAGCATATCACCCGAGATCCGGGTATCCCTACCCACTGCCACCCGTAGTCCTGAATTGTGCCGTTGCATGTAGGTGCCAAGGCTTTTCCCCAACGTCAGGGCTATATCTGCAGTCATTCCCTTGTTAGCGATTCCTCTAACACCATTGGTACCAAATAATTTCATATTTCTATCACATCTCCAAAAAGAGTTTTCAGACTGGATAAATATTTTTGTCGGTGCAAAATTGTCATTTTGATGGTCTTCATGTATATTCCTATGGAGGTTTGATTTATTAGACTTTGTGTTTTATTAGGGTGGAATGACATCTCTTAATTGAATGAGGCACAAGACGGCTACCATGGGGCAACCCTGTGAAATCATTTACGATACGTCACACTGGGAACTGCTAAAGACATTCAGGGG
>JAKRWB010000714.1 GCA_022353185.1 ANME-2 cluster archaeon
TACCGATCCAAAATATATCGAGGGGAAAAAACTGGCTCAAGAATATAGAAAAAAATATTGTGGATAATGTGATTCTGAAAGATTGGTAATTGTGGAGTGCCCAGGGCCAAACCCACATTTTGTTGCCGAATAATTTTATAATATTTTAAAGAATTTTTATAAAGAAAATGTACAATATTTTAATGCGAAAAATCAATTAAGATATACGGGTATGAAGAAATCAGAAGAAACAGTGAAGAAAAAAGTGTAAAAAATCAATAACGAGATGCTTAATATAACAACAAAACCCTTTTATATTATAATGATTATATATGACGTGATTATAAATATGCGAGGATTTGATAAATATGAGAAAACTACCAATCCTGAATAGGAAAGTCCCTGCGTCAATCACATTCAAAATCGATGTGTTGGAAAGGATTGATGCCGTAAAGGGTCATAAGAGCCGTTCTTCGTATGTGAACGACACAATCGACAGAATAACAAAAGAAGAAGATAAGATGGGAATATCACATTGATAAATTAAATAGAAGACCGCCCTCTGGTAAAGGGCAGTCACGAAACAAATATTGATTTTTTCAACAAATTCATATTTGTTTTTATTGTATTTAACTGTATTTAATTTGATATTACCCACATTGATGTAAGGAAATGTGAGAAATTGAAAGCAAATATATCCATTAAAATTGAAAAACCTGTATCGATATGTGAACAATTAAAAAGTAGTATAGTAGAATGGAGATGAAGTGCCTCTCGACGAGAACTTCAACTTCATCCCGTATCCACAGCTTTACATGTTATACATTATACAATGTGCTTTTTTGTATATAAAGTTGTGGTTTAACTAAAGAATGGTGATCATATGACCACAGAAGAAAATAATATTGAAACAATAATCACCAAAAACCCCGAATTGAATGATGAACAAAACACACACAGAGACGCATTAATGGATAAAGAAAACACACTACCAGGTGAACAAGAAATTATAGGAATTAACACAAATTCTAATCCGATAGATGAAGAATTCACACCTGATGTTGAAACGCCTGTTTATAAAATACACTACGGTGATGAACTGGGTGTTATGGGAAGGAAATTCACAATATCAACAGCAGATATTAAATTTGGGGAAGGTGAAATACCTGGAAATATGATCCAATTCAATAATCCGTATATTCGGTGGTTGGTATATTATCCCCCAAAAAACAAAGATAAAACATTCTGGAATTATTTTGTGGATGAAAATGAAAAATTAATCATACCACTTATTAAATCAAAAAACCCGCCATGGGTTAAAGATGAGAATCGGGATAAGGAAATAAAAGAAGTATTCACAACGATGGGTTGGAAACCTAAAGAAGCCAAAGCATTGATGAAAGTCGTTCAAGTCGCTTTTACCAACAAACCTGAATTAAATATGGAAATGTTGGTTTATATGATGGGAAATAGAGACACGGATGAATTTAAACACTCACACTCTGAATATGGTTATGCTGAACACATAATGGAAAACAACCACCTTTTCAGCAATTATGGCGATCAAATATACAAATACGAAAACGGTGTTTATAAGTGGGATAGGAAAGCAGACGATATCAAAAAACAATATCGAAAGATAGATACAGACGAATGGACTGTTGCAACGGCCAACAGTGTGTTAGCCCAAATTCTTATAGAGACCCGTAAGAATGGTGATGAAATTAATTGCGATAATAATATAGTGAATTTTAAAAATGGACTATACGATCTACGCACAGGTGTTTTATCAAATCACACCCCGGAGTTCATATCAACAATACAAATACCACATGATTATTTGGTAGATGTTAAAAAGTCCACAGTTTTAAATGATATTGTTGAAGGTATTTTGAAGCCGAACGATATTAAGACCTTTAAACAATTCACGGGGTATTGTTTGACTACAAAGATAAGCATGAAAAAGACCGCATTTATAGTTGGGATTGGCGATACTGGTAAAACCACACTGCTTGAAATACTTCAAAGAACAATTGGATATATCAATCGATCAAAGGAGTCGATGGACAAATTAATGAATGATAAGTTCTCAACATTTGAATTGAAAGATAAATTGTTAAATTGTCATGATGATGTGAGTAATAAAACTGTATTCAATACCGAAATGATTAAAGAATTATCAGGTGGCAGTCCACACGGGACAGCAGAAGAAAAAGGCATACAGAAGCACACCTACACGAAGACAGCGAAAATATTATTTTGTGGGAATAATTTACCACAATTATTCTTCAGTGAAGATTTAGCCTATAGAAGAAGGTGGATATTATTCGAATGTATAAATGTTCGTAAAGCCAGCGACCCAGGTGGGAAAACACTTGATGAGTTGATGGAAAGTATATCCGAAGAAGATTATTCTGCGTTTATAAAAGAGTGTTTAGATGCATTCAGAGAAGTTATGGATAGGAATGAATTCACACTGTCGGAAAGTAATAAGAACGTGATCAGGACATATGAATTATTATCAAACCCGGTGAAGGTGTTTATAGATGAATGCACAGCCCCCTACGGAAGCACGCCCAAAATATCATTTTTGAATGTTTTTAATAATTGGGCAGTAGATAACGAAATATCAACCACGGATGCCGGAACAATGGGCAAACGCATGGGCGGTAAACACGGGCTTGGATATCAAAGAGAATTTGTGGAAATAGCAGGCATGAAAATGTCGTATTGGTCTGATATATCTATACCTGAAAATATGATTAAGAAATATGGTAATCAAGAAAAAACCGACGAAAATGGGGCAGATGAAGATTTTTGTGAAGAAACACCAAATATTGTAATACCAAAGATAGAATATAATAGTGCGATAAAAGTATTTTGATATTATAAAGAAATACTTTTTTACTTTTTAGACAGTCGATAAGGTAAATCTTCGGAAATGCTAAATTATGGTGCTTACTGATAACCAAAGTGTGATAAATGAAGACAGTAACCCTGAAATGACCACATTTTGCAAAAAAAGCGCAAAAAAAGCGCAACCAATACACCATTTTTTAGACAGTCGATAAGCTAACGGGAAAAAATACGAATTCGTTCACGCCTATATATTTTTTTTTATATATTTTTTTTTTTTATAACAGCTAATTTGAAGAATTACCTTACTTAGCTTAAATAAAGGGTTAAGAATGAAGGAAACAAGTGACGGTAGACATTTTGACAGTCGACAAGTTAACCCGATAGCGTTTTGACCAAATTTAAAAAAAACAAGTGATAGTAGACCTTTTGACAGTCGACAAGGTAAAATGTCTTCATTGGGACTTATTCGGAACTGTCTAAAAAAGTGGATTTGTTAATTAACAACTGGAAATAGATTTATCATATCTTCGATTTTAAGCCGTTTTAAGCAATTTACTGTCTGGACTGGTTTATTACGGAAACACCACATATGTGTTGCTGTGCTTAACCTGGTGAGCATGATATATGGAAGTTGGGGTTTGGCAGGTTAATATTGAAAATCTACACTTAATCCCACATTATAACCACAGGACATAACATAATGTGTAGATATTGTACATTACTATTCTGTCCCTTATTTTTCACACCCTATCCTCATATAAGT
>JAKRWB010000715.1 GCA_022353185.1 ANME-2 cluster archaeon
ATCTTCATCAAGATGATATGGGTCTATTGGGGTGGGAAATTCCTTGACATCGGAGATTTTAATAGCATAACCTATGCTCGAATTTTTAAAATAGCTAAAAAACTCACGTTCAGATATTCCCGCATCTTCATGGCATTGTTCCCATAACTCCTGGGGAGAATCAGATAAAATGCAATCAATGTCAACAACAGAAATGATTTTCTTAACCGGAGAACTGGAATAGATAAACATTTTTTCGACTTTTTCTCTTTTAAAAATGGATTTCCTAAACTCGTATTTTTTCTTGCCAGATATGATTTCGTTAGCGTATTTAGGTTTAACTGACATAAAACATTCATCACGTTTCCCTCCTTTTTTCATAGTAAATAAAATATCCTCCCCCTCCTCAATTACCTGCCGCAATTCGTTTTCAATCACGCTGCCAGAGCCTCATTCAATTGTGTTAAAATACTGTCCAGTTCCTGCCCGAAAAGCTGGTACGCCTTCACCATACCACCCTTCTGGTTAAACGGCACATTCTCAAAATCATCCTTCTCAATACTCACAGACGAAGCGATATGATTCTTAATCATCAAAAGCCATTCCTTTTGCTCTGGCGTGAACGAAATCCCCGCCCCATCCTGCTCCTCTATCCAACTTTCAAACCGATGGTCAACAGTCTCAGGGAACGGTTCCAGTACATTACTCTCACCAGTTGCAAACCGTATCAAAGATATAATATTTGTCAGCAATTTATGCGGACCGGCTCCCTTTACTTTTAACCGGTCCAACTGTTCATACGCCTTCCATAGCACCTCCGGCGTAAGATAGTAAGGTGGTTTTTCAATGGCCTCGGCAAGCTTTTTAATTTCCAGGAAGGTAAGATGCCTCCGGCCGTATGGTTTGCTGTAGATGATCTGCAGCGCAGTAAGCTCATCCTTGTTCTCCTTAATGAACTGCTTGAAAGTGTTAATCACACCCTGGGCCTTCTCCTTTGCCTGCTCACTAAAGCCTGCAAAGAGCACAGTGTCCGAACTCACATTATCTATGACCTGCTCGTTTCGTTTCTTGATATCAATTATGGTATTCCTAAGTCCTGGGTCATCGAGAGGCGCACAGGCATCGTTAATCAGGACCACACCAGCCTCCACAACCTGCTCCTCACTGGGTGTTTCAGTCCCGAATAGCTCCCTTGCCTTCTCCATCCTCTTATCAGGGTCAACAGTATCCAGCAAGGCATTGATAATTCCTGACAACGACCGCCCCCATGCGGCTTCTTCAATCTCTCGTTTGTCCTTTCCATCCAGTGCCCTATCCAACCTTGCCAGCCTGCCGGCCAGGGACGTCAGTGTATCCTCATCCCTGTTGCCCCATGCAACCGATTCCATAAGCTTCTCAAAGGACACATTCTTCTTTCGCTCCAAGGGCCTTGAATCGGTCTTGTCATTCTCGCATACACCCACTGCATCCACTATCATAAAATGGGTCTTGCTGGGCGCATCGGGGGTAACACCTTTCAGGTCAGTATAAGAAATGGTCCGTGTGCCCCGCCCCTTCATCTGCTCAAAGAGCACCCTGGATTTCACATCTCTCATGAACAGCAGGCATTCCAGGGGTTTGATATCGGTACCTGTCGATACCATATCCACAGTCACCGCAATGCGCGGATTATAGGAATTGCGGAAACTGGCGATCAGGTCTTCTGGCTTCTCCCCATAGGTCTTATAGGTGATCTTCTTGCAGAACTCGTTTCCTTTGCCGAATTCCTCCCTGATGATATGGACAATATCCTCTGCATGGGAATCATCCTTGGAAAATACCAGGGTCTTCGGAACCTCGGTCCTGCCAGGGAACATTTCGGTAGTAAGCTTGTCCTTAAAAGTCCTGATCACTGTCCTGATCTGGTCGGTTGCCACCACACTGCGGTTCAGTTGATTTGGTGAATATTCCAGGGCTTCATCCAGCTGTTCCCACCGCCTCCGCCTGGTTAGCCGGTCCCTTTTATCCACATAATAACCCGCTTCTACCTTGCTTCCCTGCTCGGTAATATCTGTCTGGATGCGGTACACTTCATACCCTACATTCACTCCATCGGCCACAGCCCTCTCATGATTATATTCCATGACCAGGTTCTGGTTGAAAAAACCCAGGGTCTGCTTGGACGGAGTGGCCGTAAGTCCGATGGTAAAAGCATCAAAATATTCCAGCACCTGTCTCCAGAGGTTGTAGATTGACCGGTGGCACTCATCAGTTACAATAAAATCAAAGGTTTCGATGGGTATCTGGGGATTGTAGATGACATCCTTCGGATTGGTATCTGTCGGTGAATGGTCGAATAATGAAGCTTCTTCATTTTCCGGGTCCAATTCCTCACCTTTTAGCATTGAATACAGCCTTTGGATGGTGGTAATACACACCCTGCTGACCGGGTCCAGCGTATTAGATGTAAGGTGCTGCACATTATAAAGCTCGGTGAATTTCCTGCCGTCATCAGGTGTCACATATTGCTGGAACTCTTTTTTGGTCTGGCGCCCCAGGTTGCTCCTGTCAACTAAAAACAGGACCCTTCTGGCATTTGCGAATTTTATCAGGCGATAAATGAAACTGACTGCAGTATATGTCTTGCCTGTGCCGGTAGCCATCTGGATAAGTGCCTTTGGCTTTGAATGTGCAAAGGACTCTTCAAGATTGTGAACAGCATCAAACTGACAAACCCTCAATCCTTCTTCAGATAGATCGTGCATGGAAGCCATTTCTATTAGACGCCCCCTGAGAGTGTCAGGCTGGTACATCCATTCCTTCAGGGTTTGTGGTTTATGGAATGCAAAAACCCTTCTTGAACGTGAGTCCGGGTCCCTGATGTCCCTGAAATATGTCTCAGTGCCTGTGCTTTCGTAGGAAAAAGGCAGCGGAAACTGTACATGCGGAAGATTATCAGGAATGCTGGTTATGTATCTACCTGTCTGCTCGGCAACCCCGCTTAATGTAGTGCCTTCAGGCTTTGCCTCAACAACTCCTGCTGCTTTTCGATCCACAAAAAGTAAATAATCTGCCTCCCCATTTTCTAATGGGAATTCACGAATGGCCACACCCAGGGATGCTCCGAGATTTAATTCTGACCTGTTTTGGATTGTCCAACCTGCTGATGTTAGGAGATTGTCGATTTGCTTTCTGGCTTTTTCTTCTGGAGAGGTCATTGAAATCCTTTATTGTAGTTTATGTATCAATAAATATTATAAATTCGAGAAAAGTTTGGAATAAAAATTATCGTTAAAATTCTGAAAATTCAAAACAAGAATTTTTCCACCAAAATTGTCTGTTGAACCTGAATTGTATATTGTATCACTATTAGTGATTAGAACTGGGATAAGGGAATTCCCCATAAATAATTTACCCAAATATGGGGTTTATGGTGACATCCCACTTTGGTAAATTTTCCAATCTT
>JAKRWB010000716.1 GCA_022353185.1 ANME-2 cluster archaeon
AATTATAGTTCTGCACTTTCAGAATTTCATTTTGCCAATTAGAACACTTATTCAAGCAGGAATTATTTGTAGCAGTGAATGCAAAACAAGATTCCTTGACAATGCCTGTATTTTTCATATGAGCCAGTGCATCACTTTCCACTCCCCCGCTACAACTTCCACCATCTGTATTGCACGAAACTACATCCTGTTCTGATAAATCAATATTATAGCTCGGCTTGTTTAATTCTATTTTTGCTCTTGACTCCACAACTGCAACTGACGAAAAAGCCCAGCAAGCACCACATGTGCTCTGATCTTTAATAGGACTAATCCAGTTATTTCCATCTTTATTTCTCCAATCAAGAGAAGACGGATAGGAAGCGGAGAGGGGCAAAGTTACGCAATTGGTCTCTATTCCAGCGTTTTCTTTTTGAAAAGAAGGTTTGAGTAAACCCAACCTCGCCCTTCTTTCTTCTTTGGATAACTTAGACATAGACGTTTCCCCTGCCACCCAACTTAGATTTTTTTCATTTATTTTTTGATTAAGAAAGTCAATTCTTTCTTGGATACTCATTTCTTCTAAAGAAACTAGATTATCGGCTTGTTTTATTTTATTTTCTTCTAACCCACAAACTCCACTTATCAAGGTAATAAAAAGTAAAAAACTTAATACAAATGCGTAATATTTTTTGTTACTCATGCTTACATTCACCTCTAAAATATGCCCATTCTTCACATTCACTTCCGTCAGGGAAAATGCAATACCCTGTTTGTGAACCATCAGGATTTGTTCGAATGGTAAAATTATATCCTTGTTCAATACAATACTTAGAAGCGGGATTAGGTAATTGTGATGTAGAGTTTACAGTAGGCTCCAAAGGCATTACCGTTTGGTTTGGCATAAGAGGTGTTTCGTCTTTTGCCACCTCATTGCACCCACTAACCAACACCGCCAGCACACTGACTGTGACAATCAATAATATTCCGGGAGCACGTCCCTCGAAAATGTTATTCATTCCCATTTTCCCCCATTCTATGTAACGGTAACTCCCATTACTGCTTTTTTAATAAATATATCACTGAAGTTAATAGTTTTTATAAGAGTTGAACTATAAATAACTTGTGAAATGCCCTTGTTAAATAAGGAGGGTTGGGCAAAAGTTACCACATACTATGAAGAGATTGTCGTTTTAATCCGTAATTTTCACACAGTCAAGCTTAATTCACTACATGTTTCCGTCTTTACAAAAACATTTTGGGACCAGTTTTTACCTGGGTTCAGTAGCCATTTCCAACTAATTCGTAACATTTTTTAATAAAAACATGGCTAAATATTCCGAAAATAATTATATGCATTGGAAAGTATAGAACTCTCTCCTAATCCAGGGGCTACGGATCACTGCTTAAGACAGGATAACAATTCCGATCACCCGCGCATCTCCCCGATCTTCCGCGCAATATCCCTCGCAATCCCCGACTTCACACCCCTCTTATCCACCAGCACCCGCCCGCTGACCTCCCACCAGGATTTTGGATATGCCTTATCATTCTCCACCACCGGATTAAGACCCAATTCCTTTGCGGCCCTGTCAATCTCCTTCAACTCGGGTGATGTCACTGAGCGCTTCCTTGAAATGATACGCCCCCCACTTCTGCTGTTCCCTTTATCGATATAGGCAGGCCATATCACATACTTATCCTTGTCGCGGAGCATAACTCCAGTTATATCATTCATAGAACATGAACGTTTTTACACCAGAAAGGCAGAACTGATTATCTCATACCAGCCTGGGGTCAGCAATCTCACCCTTCAACGCCGATGCAGCCGCAGTTTCCGGAGACGACAGGTATAAAAGTCCACCCCTCCCCATCCTGCCCTTGAAGTTGCGGTTAGATGTGGATACACACACCTCGCCCTCGGCCAGCACACCCAGGTGGGCGCCCAGGCACGGCCCACAGCCCGGCGGCCCCAGGGTTGCCCCTGCTTCGATGAGGGAATATATATATCCCTTTTCTATAGCCTCAAGCAGGACAGTTCGTGAAGCCGGTATCACAATGGTGCGTACCGCTACACTGCGCCCCTTCAAGATACGGGCCGCAGCTTCCAGGTCTTCCAGCCTGCCGTTGGTGCAGGAACCAATGAACACCTGGTCAATAGCCGTCCCCGCCACTTCATCCACATCACATACATTATCCACGCTGTGGGGGCAGGCCACCTGTGGGGGCAGGTCATCCACATCAATGTGTATATCCTCGCAATATTGGGCATCTTCATCAGCATAAACAGAAGTATAAGCATCCACAGCCCGCCCCTTCAGGAACTCATCGGTCTTCTCATCAGGCGGTACAATCCCTGCCTTTCCACCCATCTCAATTGCCATGTTGCACAGGGTCATCCTGCCCGCAATGCTCAGCTCCTCAATAGCCGAACCGTAATATTCCATAGCCTTATAGGTCGCACCGTCCGCACCGATATGCTTTATCACATTAAGCGTCAAGTCCTTTGCAGACACCCGCTCTCCAAGCTTCCCTTCAACCATGACCCGCATGGTCTGAGGCACCCGGAACCACAATTTGCCTGATGCAAATATCTCGGCCATATCAGTAGCACCCACACCGGTACCAAACGCACCAAAGGCACCGTAAGTGCATGAATGTGAATCGGCACCCACTATCAACCTGCCAGGAAGGGCGAAACCCTGCTCTGGCAGCACCTGATGGCATATCCCCTCACCCACATCATACATGTTCGAAATGCCTTGCTGACGCACCCACTGCCGGATGTCGTACTGCAGATTGGCAGCCACATCAGTACTTGCAGGCACAATATGGTCAAAGGGAATCACTATCCGTGCCGGGTCCCAGACTTTTAGTACCTCCATCTCCCGAAACGCTTTCACTGCCAGTACACTGGTGCCATCATGAGCCATGGCACAGTCCACATCTCCAATAACAAAATCGCCTGCGTGAGCATCTGAATTCGATGCCCTGCTGAATATCTTTTCGCTGATTGTAGCCAAAATCGTTACTCCTTGTTACTTGTGGTTATCTTTTCAATCAAACAATTATATAGGTAACTGCAAGCATGAAAATACCATTCCCTGCAATACTTTAAGGACATAGAAATATCTATAATAATTCTTAACGGTTTGGTCGAAACCCTTACTAATAATGTAGATAACTAATGACCTTTACTATTCAGGTGATAACATGCAATATTCCAGGAACAAACTGGTCGAACTATTAGGACAAAAACCCGGCGACATTGAGATATGCGATGTCACTCTACGGGACGGTGAACAAACTCCGGGGACAGCCTTCACAAAAGACGAGAAAAAGCGTATGGCTCAGGAACTTGACAGCATAGGCATCGAAGTGATAGAAGCCGGCTTCCCGGTGGTATCCCAGACCGAACGGGATACGGTCAGGGAGATTGCGAACATGGGCCTTGATGCAAAGATATGCTGCCTGTCCCGCTCTGTGATACCTGACATTGATGTTGCAATCGGCTGTGAAGTGGACATCGTCAGCATATTCATAGCTACATCTGAATTGCACCTGAAATATAAATATCATAAAACATGTGCTGAAGCCACACTTTGTGCTATGGATGCCCTGGAATATGCCAAGGACCACGGACTTACAGTGCGATTCGCTGCCGAGGATGCCACCCGCACAGATATCAACGTCTTGAAAGGCGTATTCAGGATGGCAGAAGAGCGCGGGGCCGACTATGTGAGCATTGCAGACACAGTTGGAATACTGAATCCTGCCACAGCATATTATCTCGTTAGTGAAATCAAGAAGGATATTAAGACCGATATATGTATCCACTGCCATAATGACCTGGGCATGGCGACCGCGAATACCCTGGCCGCAGCAGAAGCCGGAGCCAAGCAACTCCATACTACTGTTAACGGTATCGGAGAGAGGGCAGGTAATGCCGCGCTGGAAGAGGTGCTGATATCACTGATGGTACAGTACGGCATCGACAGATATAATACCCAAAACCTGACCCGACTTTCAAAGATGGTCGTGGAATACTCAGGAGTGAAACTGGCAAAGAACAAACCTGTTGTCGGCGATTTTGCCTTTTCCCATGAAAGCGGCATCCATGTGGCTGCCATTATGGAAGAACCCAGCACCTATGAACTATTCTCACCTGATATTGTAGGCGGTAAACGCAGCCTGATAATAGGTAAACATACCGGCACCAAGGCACTGAAAGGTATCGTGCTGAGCATGGGATACAACCTGAACCATGACCAGTTATGCGAACTGCTTGCAAAGGTGAAAGACTGCACCCATGCCAAAAAAGGCATACCCTGCAAACGCCTGGATGAGTTTATAAAGGAAATCATAATGCCGGATTAATTATGTGGCACCAGAGTCATACACTATCAATACATTGTACACTTGCCACGTACCAGAAGCACTGATACCCCGCTCTTTTCAAGTTCAGTATTAAGTATCGCCGTCAGTGCAGTTTCAGTAACATTGTCCACATTCAGCAGTATGGTATCGGGTACCAGTGTCCGCACCACGTCTGTCATGTCAGGTACGTCCTGCCCACCTGTGAGGGCAGCAATATTATTCTGGAGCACCACCACCAGTACATCCCTGTGATGATGAACGGCTTCGATAAGTCCCTGCAATCCGGTATGCACCAGCCCGTAATCCCCTATAAGGGCTATACCTTTGTTGTCAAATCCTGTGGCAGTGGCAATGGATGACCCTAGTGAATATGCCATGTCCACCACCTCCATGGGCGGCGAAGCGGTCCTGACCGAGCAGCCCAAATCCCCGGCCACCGGCACATCCATTGTCCTTAGCACTTTGTATAACATATGATAAGGGCAGTCATCACATATACTTCTGGAAAAACCGCGGCCTGCGATAGTCTCAGGAGTAAACGATGGAGTGATACTATCCCAGTCAATATGCTCCAGTGCCTGGATGATGTCTGCTGCTTCCACCTTTCCATGTCCAATGTGTCCTGTAGCTTTCCCCAGCACACCCTTGCAGGATAATTGATGTTCGATGAAACTTTCGGTCTCTTCCACCACCAATGTCCTTTCATGTCGTTTTATAAAACAGTTGATAACCTTTACCGGTAGTGGGTTGACACAAGTAAGTGCCAGATGCGAGACATCTTCATACCCATCAGACAGCACCTGTTCCACCAGTGTGGAAAGATAACCCGAAGAGATAATTCCAATTTCCCTGCCGCGTTCATGAAGGACATTCAACCCTGACTCTTCAGATAGATGCCGCATTCTGGGATAGGATGAAGCATGAAAACGCTGGTGTTTTCCTTTCATAGTATATGACCAGATATCCCGGTCAAATTTCTGGAATTCCACCTGCATCAGTTGTGTCCTTTCTACCACTCCCGTTTCAATGTTCAATCTGTCAGTGATACGGATTATTACCGGGGAGCGTACTTCTTCTGATAACCTGAAAGCCTGGCACATGCTGTTGTAAGCATCTGCCGGGTCGGATGGGTCAAAGACCGGAACTTCAGCCATCAGACCGTAGTACCGTGAATCCTGTTCGTTCTGGCTCTGCTTGGTTCCGGGGTCATCACCCGCAACAATTACCAGCCCGGCTCCAATGGTGTGGGTGACTGAAGTGATCAGTGGGTCAGCCAGTACGTTCATACCCACATGTTTTACAATAACCACTGCCCTGCGCCCTACTGCTGACGCACCAAGGGCCGCCTCCAGTGCAACCTTTTCATTTATTGACCAGCGCGCTTCAACACTGGAATCCATCAGCAGTTCCATTATCCCTGAAATCGGGAATCCGGGGACACCGGTGGCAAGGCTAACCCCCGAGTCAAGGGCACCGAACACAAGCGCGTCGGCCCCTGTACATAAGTTTGACATCATGCGTTTATTTATTACTTGTAATATTTAAGGATAGTCAAAATGAACTAATTAATTATGTGAATGCGGGATATTTAGTCCTCCTTTGCCCTACTTTAGTAACTAATTGCAAAATATATCAAATCAATATGATAATGATGATTAATGATTCCAATCTTAACCGCGTTTATAGTGTCCGGTAGATGCACTGGCTGTTAAAATATAAACATGCAGTTATTCATATTATAAATTTGATTTTTTCCACAATACAACCAAAAATGTTAAGAACCTTATGAGGTGATAATATTATCAACCATTCATGGAGAAAATACAATGGATAGACCTTTAATAGTACTTAATTTCAAGACATACACCGAAGGCACGGGCAGCAATGCCGTTGTCATTGCACAGGCATGCAGGGACGTGGCTGAAGACACAGGAGCAAATATCGTGGCTGCACCCCAATTACCCGATATACACCGGGTAGCATCCAATGTTGACATTCCCGTGTTCTCGCAGCACCTGGACGGTGTGGGTGCGGGCAGTTTCACCGGTTATATCATGGCAGAAACCATAAAAGAAGCCGGCGCCACTGGCACGCTCATCAATCATTCAGAAAGAAGGATGGGACTGGCAGACATTGACGCATCCCTGTCAGCTGCACGTCGTGTGGGACTGACCACCATCGTGTGTACCAACAATATCACCACAACCAAAGCAGCAGCAGCATTAGGACCTGATTACGTGGCCGTGGAACCACCTGAACTCATCGGTTCGGGAATACCGGTATCCAAGGCAGACCCGGAAGTGGTTTCAGGCTCTGTGGAAGCGGTCCGGCAGGTAAACCCTAACGTAAAAGTATTATGTGGTGCAGGAATTAGCAAAGGAGAGGACCTGAAGTCTGCTCTGGAACTGGGCAGTGTGGGTGTACTCCTGGCCTCGGGTGTTGTCAAGGCAAATGATCCAAAGGCTGCTCTCTATGACCTGGTAAGCGGCATCTAAATGCTCGGTTCAGCCTACCGGGTATACACAAATAGGTAGATGGAAAGGGTAGATACATAGGCGGACAGTTAGATCTGTAGATTTGAACCTGATGCCGGAACCCTGTATCAAAATTTAGTGTACTATCTTTGAGATGTTCATTTCAAGAATATCCTCTGCACCCAGACTTTTCAGTTTCGGTATCAGGATATTAATCTCACTTTTATCTACCACAGTCTCAACAGCATAGAAATCTGATTTATAAAGTTTGCTCACTGTTGGATTCTTCATTGAAGGAAGAGCTTCAACCACAGCATCCAGGTTATCTTCATGCACGTTCAGGTCGATGAGCACTTTCCCTCTGGCCTCTATCACGGCAAGCAGCAGGGTCTTTATCTCCTCAATAGCTTTGTGCTTTTCGGGGTCTTCCCATGCTTTTTTGTTGGCAATGAGCTTGGTAGATGACTCGGCAATCACATCCACTATCTTAAGACCGTTCTTCCTGAGTGTGGAACCGGTTTCGGTCAGGTCAACCACTACATCCACCAGTTCAGGTACCTTTGCTTCAGTTGCACCATAGGAAAAGAATATCTTCACAGGTATGCCCAGTTTATCGAAAAATGCTTTGGTCATGTTTGGATATTCAGTGGATACCCGGCTGTTGGGTTTGATATCTGAAGCACTTTTAATGGAATCATCTTGCTGGGGAACTGCGATAACTATCTTTACATTACCTGCACCCTGTTTACTGTAAGGCAGGTCTGCAACTTCAACTACGTCACTTTCAGATTCCCGTATCCAGTCCCGGCCAGTGATACCAAGGTCAAAATATCCCTGTTCCACATACTTGGCTATCTCCTGGGGCCGCAGTATCTTCACTCTGTTTATCCGGGGGTCGTTTATCTTCGGGTTGTATTCCCGGTCCGTTTTCTTTATGGGAAGGTCTGCCTGTTTGAAAAGCAGTAATGTCTGCTCTTCCAGACTACCTTTTGGTATAACTATATCGATCATAATAAATCCTCAGGTTTGAGTTTACAATACTTATGAGTAGATATTAAAGTTTCTGTCAGGTATAGATAAAACTGGTTTTATGTTAGTTATGCAAGCGTAATAAAAATGGTAAAAAGGGTGTGCCTTTACGTACTAAAATATTCCATATTTTCTATCAGTTTATTGTAATCTAACTCGGTAGCGTAACAACCATCATTTAACAGTGGAATACCATACGTCACAATGTTCTTATTCTTTAAAGAGCGCATGACCTTGTTGAGTTCGTAATTGCATGCTAACAGAAGGGCGCCATCAGCTGATTCTTTTTTGATAATGTGCCTTACATACGAGGAACCTGCAACGATATGTAGTGAGTAGTTAAACCGCTCTGCGTCTGTTTTTATCTTTGAAAAGATGCATTTTCCACATGATATACACTCGATACCGAACCTTGTTGATGCTGCAGGACAATCAAGTGCCCGCATGCAATGAGGGGCAAGTAGCAAACGGTGTTTCGTCTTTTTAAAAGCAGATTTGTGCGCCATGTTCTTGAGAGAAACCATCCATTTTTCAAGTTTTTCGGTATCAGAATACTTGTGGAATAGAGCTTTTATCGGCAGATAGAAAAAATCAAGGATATTTGCAAAAAAACCGGCAAGCAAGATATTTCTGCTAAGGCTGGCCCTGCTCATCCACAGAGCAAAAATGGCCAGGAAGACGGATACAACCACAATGACAAGCAGTGCAATCCCGATTAATCTATACATCGCATATCTCCATCTTGTGAATTACTTCAGCTACATCTACTTTGGTATCATAACACCCATCCCTTATCAGGCAAACTCCTTGAACCGGCATGAACTTTGAGACTGATTGCATTGATTCGGTCAACTCCACATAACATGCAACTCCAAGACACACACCAGGGTCATAGGACTTTATGATTTTCCGGACAAAGCTGTCGCCAGGCACAGTAAATACTTTAAAATTATGCTTTTCTGCGGCCTCGATTATGTCTTTAATGTCACACTTACCGCATTTAGTGCACTCGTAGCCCATTATGGGGTCGCACCGTGCCTTGCATTCAGGATGCCTCATACACTGGGGCAGGATAACAGCGCGTCTGTCAGTTTTCTTTTTGAACATATCAAGCATCACTGCATTCCTGACCTCTATTAATATCTCATCAACAATTTCCTCTTTAATGGAAAAAACCCTGCATATCCATTTTGCAGGTGAATAGAAGAGATAGAGCATAAATAAGATGAAATTGGGGAATATTATCTTGTGTCTCCTGATACTAATGGCACCAAGAAGTAACGCGATTCCAGTCACGAGTACAACTGCAACTACAAGAAATACGAACAGTTTGCCAAGAAGTTCATAGGAGATGAGCATGAAACAAAAACGGTTATGTCGGTATTTAAGATTGTCGTGGGTTTAACAGTTTTGATGGACGAGGAAATACTGGAAGAAGTATTGGACCCACTGAATATTGAAACATACCATTTCAGGAATTTCTTGTAACAATGAAATTGCTCCACGAAAATATGGGAATCGTAGAAAAAATTGAATATTCTGATCTGGATAACATAAAAATATACTATGATTATAAGGATGAAGACGCCATTAAACGGTTAATTCTATATTTATCTAATGGAATCCAATGGTCATCATTTTAGCGCTAAATATTCGACCAGTTTAATAATACTAGAAGAGATAAATGAATAATGCGAGATTGTAACGATTAAACATGATAATATTTATATATATGAAAATCATACTGCATTAAAGGTGATAAAGATGGCAGAAATCATAAACATAGTATCAAAAAAAGACAGTGAAATCATGTCAAGTAAGATTCAAGCATCGACATACGAATTTACCATGGCAACACGGGCTAAATGGGAGATGGTGGTCGCCAATGAGGACATAACAATTGGAACGGGAAAATTTGAAAAAATCAAAATCAAGGAAATCCATCTCCAGAAGGACACCCTTGGTCTGCCCTGTGCATTTAATCATCATGCACTGGTGTCGGTGGTGAAATTAGGTGGTAAAGGAGGCTGTTCTGCGCCTGTGGAATACGACCGGGTGGTAGATACGGCCTATGTACTGGGTATCGATTCAGGGGAGGTCAGGAAAGGCGACCTGCTGGCGGTCATCAACGTATTCCCGATAATGTTCACCCGAGACGCATCAGTTCCTGTGAAAGTCGAGTAGGGGATGAAACACATGGAAACGTGTGAGATATGCGGTGAGTTGCAGGATACAAAATATTACCCTAAATATAATATCTGTACAACCTGCCACGACTTGCTTGAAGACCTGATGAGTGAATATTTCCTCAGGACCATCCAACAAAAGGGAACTGACGTGCATAAGGGGTATCAGAGATATCTTGAATCCAGCAGTAAGTATGTATCAGACTACAAGAAGATTCAGCGCGATTCAAAACACCAGATACAAGAGGTAGGTGATAGGCTGCGTAGTGAACTGGAATCCGGAGGATTGAAACAGCGGTACCTTGAACTGATGCTGCAGACGCTGGAATGGTTGAAGAATACTCCTGAGTTCTACAACTACTATTTCAAGGAATTCTATCTATGTCCAAACTGCGATTCGTCCATTTTCTATCATTTCCAGACAGAGAGTGTAGGCGACTGGCTCATGATTTCATGTGACCAGTGCGGTACAGTGATAAAGAAATATTACTCGCCCAAACTTGTATAAATTATGCAGGGGCCATCGTCCCCTGCCAGTTACTTTTTTTAATATATGAATTTATGCCGGTACGAGTGGTACATTCAAAAATCCAAGTAATATGACGATTATAACCCCTGGTATTCCGCCCAGGGCACATACCAATATTGATACCCAGTTGATGTCAACTGAAAAACCCAGGTCCAGCATTCCGATGACAAAATTCGAGATAAATAGCAATATCAGCCCTATAATGGAATTTACAATAAGGTATTTTATTACTTTAAGCACATAGTACACACCTGCAAATGCTGCAATGGCGACCACAAGGATTGCCAATCCGTTAATTGTTATAAAATCCAAAGGCATATTTTTTTCCTCCGTACACTTTTTTAGTTTATCAAAATAATGTTATTTAGTTCTTATCCCTATTATAATATACCCGCTTTGAGATATAGTAGTCAGTATGCGTGCAACAAGAGATATAGTCCTTGCCAAACCTTGTGTGGAAGATCCCAGCCTTTTCATAGCTGAATCAAATTTTGGCCGTGGCCTGGATATGGAAATGGTATGCAGGATACTGGATAAGCTGGATGTACCTGAGAGACGTTGTTCTATTCGTTTGGGTGTTGCCAGATTCAGGCTTGACAACTGGCAGGTCATGATATATCGCAAAGGGCGAATAGACGTAAGGAGGGTTACCGGCGTGGATAATGCTGCCGATGCCATAGGCCAGGTCGAGTCGATAGTTACTTTAGCTTTCCAGGATTAGGTAAAGCTAATTGCCCTATCTGTACATCCGTCGTGACATTTCTTCCATTGAATTGTTGGTTTTATTGAGCACTGAATTCAGTTTTCTGTCAAGATTTTCTTCAACACTCTGGATATTGATCCTTAATGAGCGCTCTTTTGCCTCCAACATGGATTCAATCCGTCTCATCCTCATATCTACAGAAAGAATCATGGCTGCCAGAGAACCGATTAAGACCATTGCCGCAAGCACCACAACCGCATCTGCTGCATAATTGGATGAAGAGAACCTGCTCATCCATTTAGTGGTCAATACAAAGGATGACACGATCATAACTACTGAAAAAATAATATCTCTTGATTCCATCAACCATCACCTCCGCTAAGCATTATACGCTTATGTTACGTAACAGGTAATAAACCTTTACAAAATATACGATAAATGAGTTAATAGGACTATTAAGAACTACGCGTTGTTCCTGATTGTTAATGTAGTTCGGGTAATGATATTCGGTATTGTGGTGTGAGCAAAAAAAACACAACATTATTAATGGATATTATTGAATCAGTGTCTATACAATGTTTGGACTATACTGGTATATTCATCCTGAGGAATTGTAATGATCAAAATACTATTGGTAGGCGGAGGAGGGCGTGAACATGCTATTGCACATGCCATCTCCAGAAGTAAGCACACTTATCAGCTTTATGCAGTGATGTCGAAAAAGAACCCTGGAATTGCAGGGCTTTGTGAGGATTTCCTTATAAATTCGGAAACCGAGGTGGATAAGGTCATCGAATATGCGGTGAGGACCGGCATAGATATTGCTGTTATCGGGCCTGAGAGTCCGCTGGCTGCAGGACTGGCAGATGGCCTGGATGATGCAGGTATCCCTTCAGTGGGACCAAAACGTGCGGCTGCCAAACTGGAATTCGATAAGGCATGGACGCGTAGTTTTATGAAGAAATACGGTATTGCCGGGCTTCCGGAGTTCAGGATATTCAACAAGACCCAGGAGGAGGCTGCGCTCAGGTACGTGGATGAACTGGGCGATGTGGCTGTGAAACCTGCAGGTTTGACCGGTGGCAAGGGTGTAAAGGTCATGGGTGACCAGCTGCCTGACAGGGATGCAGCTAAGGCTTACGTGAGTGAACTGCTGGCCGGGGACGTTGTGGTCATTGAGGAGAACCTTAAGGGGGAGGAAGTAACGGTCCATGCCTTTGTGGACGGCAGCCACCTGGCCTTTACGCCGTCGGTACAGGACCATAAGCGGGCGTATGAAGGCGACCTGGGGCCCAATACCGGGGGTATGGGGTCATATAATGATGCAGGACATCTGCTGCCTTTTATGAATGAGGCGGATTACGAAGAGGCAAAGCAGATAATGAAAGATGTTGTGGTCAGGGTCAGGGAGGAGACCGGGGTAGAGTATCGCGGTATCCTGTACGGCCAGTTTATACTGACCGCCAATGGCATCAGGGTGATCGAGTTCAATGCCCGTTTCGGAGACCCTGAAGCTATGAATGTGCTTCCGCTGCTGGAGACTGATTTTATCGATATTGCACAGGCCGTGACTACTGGTACTCTTGACA
This sequence comes from ANME-2 cluster archaeon, assembly GCA_022353185.1. GTDB lineage: Archaea > Halobacteriota > Methanosarcinia > Methanosarcinales > Methanocomedenaceae > Methanocomedens_B. The sequence continues at coordinate 12,867 of JAKRWB010000716.1, forward strand.
CAATTGATGTGCGCTTTGCCGCTAAGGCCAGTGTATGCAAATATGCGGTGCCTGCGGGTTATCCTGAGAATCCCACAAAGGATGCACCCATACAGGTGGGAGATACCGGGGGGGCATTGCTGTTCTATTCCAGTGTTTATGAGAAAGACGGAGTAGTGTATACCACAGGGTCAAGGGCTGCTGCTGTTGTGGGCATTGCAGATACCATTAAGGAAGCCGAGCAGATTGCGGAGAAGGCTCTCAATAACCTGGAAGGTCCGCTGGAATGCAGGCATGATATCGGTACGCAGGCATTGATACAGAAGCGTGTGGACCATATGAGGAGCTTGAGGGGATAATAATAAATAGACTGGTTGACACTGTAATTCATTAAACAAAAGGTGATATTTTTGTCCAATTTATTATCCATAAGTGACCTCTCTCTCGATGAGATTATTGAGCTGCTGGATATAGCAGACGAACTGAAAGCTAAACGGGCCAGTGGTATGGTAGTGGAGAAGCTCAAGAACAAGAGCCTTGCTATGATTTTCGAAAAATCCTCAACCAGGACCCGTATTTCCTTTGAAGTGGCCATGAATGAGCTGGGCGGTCATCCACTGTACCTGAATTACCGTGACCTGCAGCTTGGGAGGGGAGAGACCATAGGTGATACTGCCCAGGTGATGTCCAGATACGTACACGGCATAATGGCGAGGGTGAACAGTCACAATACTCTTGTTGAACTGGGTGAATATGCTAGTGTGCCTGTTATCAATGCCCTGTCAGACCTGGAACATCCGTGCCAGTTGCTGGCGGACCTTATGACCATCCGGGAATACAAGGGAAGGCTGGAAGGTTTGAAGTTCGCCTGGATAGGGGATGGGAACAATGTTTGCAATTCTGCTATACTGGCTGCCGCCATTACCGGGATGCAGATGAGTGTGGGCTGTCCTAAAGGTTATGAACCTGACCAGGATATTGTGGACCGGGCCCGGGGGATGGGCGGCTCGGTGGAGATTGTACCAGACCCGAAAGATGCTGCCAGGGATGCTGATATCCTGTATACTGATGTGTGGATTTCCATGGGCGATGAAGATGAGAGGGAACAGAGGATGCACGACCTGGGGCCGTACCAGATTAATGATGCGCTGCTGGATGTGGCAAAGGATGATGTTATGGTGCTGCACTGCCTGCCTGCACACAGGGGTGAGGAGATTACCAACGAGGTGCTGACCGGCCCCCATTCTGCCATACTGGATGAGGCCGAGAACAGGCTGCATGCACAGAAGGCTCTGCTGGTTAAATTGATGGGGTCAACGTAAAGGCTTAAATCTGATTAGCGATATTCAGAATCCGTATTCAT
>JAKRWB010000717.1 GCA_022353185.1 ANME-2 cluster archaeon
TGAAGCCTTCGGGGCGGGGTGAGCTTGAGATCACGGATGTGAATAATTATTATATCGACCAGGGGCGGATGGGTTATAAAGTGCTGGATGGGCACTGGAGCGATGCGGGGACGTTTGAGAGCTTGTTGAGGGCTGGGATGATGGTGAAGAAACACAGGGAGAATATGGAAGGAACCGCAGATAAATGCAAATGAACGCAGATCGCATTATAATGACTGTATTAATATATTTCGGCCGGAGCCCCCCGCCACAAAAATGCACCCGCACAATATCTAAGCAAATATCTAAACAAAATATTAAAGATAGACTGAAAATTGATCCACAACAACTTCCCATTCATTTCGTAGATAATTTTATTAACATAATACCCCAATAAGGAATGATATGAACAAAAATATCTATCTGAGCAAACAAGAACAGATGATATTCAACATTGTATCATACGCTGACATAGCTTATACCGATGAAATAAGAGATTTCTGTCCGGATCTAAAGCCCCATCAAATAAACAAAATATGTCACAGCCTCTCTTCAAAAGGCTATCTTTACAGGCTGAAAAGGGGAGTCTACCTTATCCAAAAAAAGCCATCCGACCTGCCTTTGATAAAGAATCCTTATAAAATTGCTTTAGCATTATTTAAAGGTTATATCGGCTTTTCCTCTGCACTCAGGATTTATGATCTCCTGGATTACGAGCCCTTCACCATATTCGTTGTGACAAAGAACAGATCAATGGAGAAGAGAATAGGAGAATACACATTCAAATCCGTGGCAATGGATGAGAGAGCCACAGGAATAACATATTATAAAGATATTTACATATCCACAATTGCGAAGACGTTCTTTGATTGCTTTTATAAACCGCAGTATGGAGGGGGTTATTCAACGATAACGAAAGCATTGTATGATGCAGATATGGATTGGAACGAATTTACAGGATATTTTGAACTCGCATCGAGTTCTCTATGCCAGAGAACCGGATATGTTCTGGAGTTGTTGGGGGATGTGACAGATACAATTCCGGAAGAGGTTTTGCAATACTTCAGAAAGAGGATCAAGAACAACACGAAATTACTACCTTCCGGGAGGCATACTGGAAAATACATGAAACCATGGATGTTGCTTGATAATCTCGGAAAAGAAAATATACTGTCGTGGTGGTACCATGGCTGATCCGGAGATTTTAAGGTACATATCTGTAAAGACTGGTCTCGGTCTAAAGTACCTGTCAAAGGACGAAAAAATCTCAATCGCTCTGGAACAACTCCGGGTTTTGTTCCCAGAAGTGATTTTGAAGGGAGGAACTGCTTTAAACCGGGTGTATCTGGCGAAATTTGGGGTTAGCAGATTCTCAGAGGATATTGACCTGGATTTTGTCTCAGATAAAGGTCTGGATGAGAAGATCTCTGCGATCAGGGAAAAGGTTATGGAAATAAAAGATTTTAATATAGAGGGTCCGAGGATTCTTCATAGAACCCTGAGGTTCGATTGTTACTACATGAATGAGTTTGGTGATAAGGATCGGATACGAATAGAGTTCTATCTCACCAGGACCGAATCCCTGAAGGTAGAGGATGCCCTGGTAAAATCTCCTTTCATAGAGATGCATCCAACCATCTTCAAGGTTTATTCACTGGAAGACCTGATGGCAAGAAAGTTCGTTGCCCTGTACAACAGGATGGAAGGAAAAGACATCTATGATATGTTCTATTGCCTGGATCTGGATTTTAATAAAGAGGACCTGTTTAAGGCATTTAACCTCATGCTTGACTTTTACAGGATAGGTCAACCGGGTTTTTTAGATGATCTTCTGTTAAGATTGGAGGGTGCAAGAGAGAATAGTTATTACATAGGAAACTCAACCAATCACTTCATACCAAGAAACCTGAGACCGGACTGGAAGATATTTATTGATACGTTGATCTTGAAAACAGAGAGGATATTGAGGGAGATCGGATGAACACAGATTTATTATAATAACTTTATTAATATATTTCCACCGCAGCCCGTCACCCGCAAAACTGCCTCCCACACAACGTTCAAATAAATATCTTACAATAAAAAGTTAAATATTAAAGGAAGACCATAAATTGAACCACAACAACCCCATATCTCCACCCGGAAAGGGGCGGGGTGAGCTTGAGATCACGGATGTGAATAATTATT
>JAKRWB010000718.1 GCA_022353185.1 ANME-2 cluster archaeon
TCATCAGAAGCCTGTCCTTTATACCCGTCATGGTAGGATACCCTGCTGTTCAGGCAAAGTTCCAAGTTGTAGATGTTCAGGTCCTGTGACGAAATAGACAAAGATGCATTAAGTAACTTATTTAAGTTTCAGATCACGCGGCACCTTCAGCAGCACCCGGAACTTCCTTGAAAGTGGGTCCTGGCAGCATCTGGCACCTGATGAAAAACTGCTCAGGTATCTATGAAGTCAATACTACATCAGGATGCAGCTTCCTGCATGATTTTCTCGCGTATCCACGAATTGAGCAACTTCTGGCAGCTCTGTTTTTTTTTCTTGGCGATTTTCGTCAGTTTATCTGAAAGCTCGTAATCAATTTCCAGAACTATCTTGTGTCCTTTTAGACACACCTCAATTTCGACAGGTTCGGTATCTTCCATATAATCGGCAAAGCTGTGGGTATCCCAGTACTCTGCCGCTTCTTCCAATGACTTAAAGTCAGGAATTTTTAATTTTGTCATAATTTTGAATACACTGATTTTTCCTTATTATCCATTTCTCTCGCACTTAATATTAATGCTTCGTTGTTTCTCTTAAAAATGAAGACGACAAACAACAGGCGGTTTGTATTGTTTCTTCCAAAAGCATAATAGATATTTTCTTTGACATGATTTCCTTTGGATCCGCGTCGAAATTTTGGTTTATTCTGGAAAAACTCCTCAACTTCAGTAATTGTAACATTATGCTTTTGTTGAATTTTTTCGACAATATTATTCAGCCAGATTAATTTGATAATTTTTATCCTGATCACCCATCGCGTTATCAGTTCTTCTGCCACGATCACTTATGTGAGTTGTGCCATAATAATAGCTTACCAGACTTTGAATATATGCAATCATGCTGCATTATCAGCAAGTCCCTCATCCTAACCAATATCATCTCCAAAAACATACCCCACCGACACAACCACAACCGACACATCATCCACCTCAGTCCCGGCCGCCTCCCGAATCCCCGCCCGCTCCTCACCACTCAACTCCGCCGTGAACCAGCATCCAACCCCCATCGCCGACCCCTGCAACAGCATATTCCCCCAACGACCCCTTTCTCAAGATGCGCATACCACCTATCCACCTCCTCGGCATCCAGACACAGCACAACATAACACGGCGCATCAGGCAGCTCCCTCATTGCCGAACGCAAATCATCTCTCACATCGCCCTCCTTTATCAACTCAAGCCTGTGGTCCCTTGTGGTCAGATCACTGACAGGATTGCGGTTGTGATACCTGAACACACCGTCCTGCTTCACCACATAAATATTCTCTGTCAAATAATATTCGGCACACCACGAAGGCACTGTCAAACCACCGCGCCCGTTATAGGTCGTGTGGGGCGTGCAGCCGTATCCGGCCCATA
>JAKRWB010000083.1 GCA_022353185.1 ANME-2 cluster archaeon
TGGGACTTCAGGATATTGAAACTGAACTGTTACTGGCTGCAGAGGCTATGGACAAGGCGGGCAGCCATCTTCGCAGGGCGATTGAAAAATTGGGAGATACACAGGATTGAGTGGGTGACTTTTTGTTTGCTGCCACAACAATCCGAGAATATCCAGCAATGGGGTGAAAGATTATGAAGAAGATTTTAATTATTTTAATGCTGTTTATGTTCATTCCGGCAGTCCAGGCGAGCTATTCATACGACGGTATACCGTTTACAATCGCTTCACAGGGCACGCTTAATGGTGGAGTATATATCGACGGTGGCCACGGCCTGGAATTCCCGCCTTACTCCCAGGAATTTGATGTGCCGGATGGTCATATCAGGTGGGCACGCCTGTATGTCGGTATCTGGGGCGGCAAGGAAGAGTATGAAGGATGGGTCCAGGTTGACATGAACGGCAAAAGCATGGATAAAGTACCGCTGCTGGGTATTAATGATGACAGCACAAACGTGTACTGTTCAGGTCATGGGGTTTACTGGGTATACTATGATGTGACTGATATTACTATAAACGGCGAGAATACAGTGATTATTGAAACAAGCCAGGGAGAGCCTGGTAATAAACTTGACGGCAGGGTGTACGGCGCCGTGCTCGCCGCGGTCTATGAAGACGAGAATGCACCCGAGACCAGCTACAAGATCTATGACGGGAATGTGAATCTCCATGGTGGGGGATGGAGTGGGAAGCAGGAAAATATGAATTATGAGACATCTGTATTTTTCAATAATATGCAAAACCAGAACAGTCCGGACCGGGCAGAACTCACAGTGGTCTATCTGACAGGTTCAAAGGGCCTGCCTGATTATCTGCAATTTAATGGCGACCAGCTTGGGACCACACCTCAATATCTCCTTGATATGGGATACAAAACCGGAGTTACAGATATTGGCAATGCGGTGAGTGGTGATGCAAGTTCTGGTTCAGGCATTCGGAGCAGTTACTTTGATATTGAATGCTTTGATGTGCTTGAATATACACAGACAGATAATACTCTTACATTCCTTTTAGGACGTGACCTGGATGGAGATGGAGAGATCGGCGAAAACGAAGGTGAAGACTATCTGCACCCGGTCATCACGTCGCTGGTATTGAAGCACAGGACAGATGCCGATCCCGGACCTGATCTATCGATAGAAGTTGAGATAGATGAAAACAGTTTTATTGAGGAAAATGATGTTGAGATCCCGGTGGTGATAGGTAATCCGGGTGGACTGTATGAAGGGATGTTCAAGATCAGGCTGAATGTTGACGGCAGTGAGGCTTCAACGACAGAAGTGTATATGGATGCAAGCGGTGTTAGCAGGTCAACGATCAACTGGCATGCTACGGCAGGATCCCATCTCCTGGAGATAATTGTCGATCCGGAAAATGTAGTACAGGAGTCGAATGAAAATAACAATGTCTATGAGGCAGAAGTAGATGTCAATACCAGACCCGACCTGTCGATTTCCATAGGAAAACCCAGAAAGACCGAAACTGAAAACAGCCTGGCTAAAGCATCATCACTGTTATTGATGTTACTGGTTATTGGAAGTCTTAGAAGAAGAAAAGCCTTCTTGATGGCAGTTCTTCTTGTGGCTGCATGTTTTAGCGGGTGTACCGGACCCGGAACCGAATACCAACAAACAAACTATCAGGTCCCCATAGTTATTACAAATAGTGGGGAGTCACCGGCCAGACAATTTGATATTAACTTATATCTTGATGAAGAAAAAATTGCGGCACTGCATATCCAGGAACTGGAAGGCAGTTCTTCAATGGAAGAGGAACTGATGGTAACGGTTGACGGGGGCGAACATACCCTCAAAGCAATAGTAGACGGGAAGAAATATGTAACTGAATCAGATGAGGAAAATAATGTGGATGAAATCGTGTATAATTTTACTTAGTCTCCTGATTATAGTCATTTTCCCGGCATCTGCATCGTATGCTGGCGACAAACCGCTGACTACTGTTTTGCATGATGTACACCCGGGCGGTGTCGAATTTACTCTTGGCAACAGCAAATACAGCGGTGAGATGAAGTCCAATGATACCTATACGGTTGACTTCGAAGTTGCTGTTCCGGGGAATGCAAGTATCAGATATGCAAGAGCATATACCTACTGGGTGTGGAGTAAAAATGGTCTGGAAGGTATATATCCGGCCATCAATGCATCTATCATGCATCATGGTGTTGTGAGCCCGGTGTCACATGATTCGAGATATACCGATACCAAAGGATTTGCAGCAAGATACGACTTCTTTTCAGGCACAGACGTTTATGATTTAAGCGACCTGATACACGAAAATGGCGCTTATTCGATATCATTAAGGAATTCGGCAGACGACGAGCGGACATTCTGTTTACAGGGAATCGGATTGCTTATTATCTATGAATACCAGGACTCGCCAGTTATCGAATACTGGGTCAATGAAGGTTGTGATATGATCTATGCTGAACATGGTATCACCCCGGAAATGGCTACAACGACCACATATTTCAAAGGTGATGTAAATGCAGAAAAGGTGAGCAGGGC
>JAKRWB010000719.1 GCA_022353185.1 ANME-2 cluster archaeon
TCCCTTTTTTCGTTATCGGTCAGGTTCATTCAATGCTCCGGTTTTCTGGTATCGATTTGGGTATTTCAAGAAGGGTGAGATTGTTAATTGTAGGATGAAATATTTTGGGACCAGTCACAATTTGGGGCACAAAAAATGCGATAAACGGTTTCCCATTATCATGGAACTGGACTACTAAATCAAGTCTGCTATCGATCTCATGTTCTGGTAGTTTTAGAAATGTTCTCTGTGTAGTAACTTGAATATGGGATGGATCTTCCAATGCGATATCTGTAAATTCATGGAAAAACTTAATCAGCATGCCTTTATCTTTAAAAATTTCGGAAATTATTTCGGTTAGGTAATCCTCATGAATGTCGTTTTGCCCTTGTCTCAATAATGTATAAATTCTTTTGAATAATGGACTCAAATCAAGTTACTCCTTCAATTGGCAATGTCAGTATTATAATATAATAGTAAGAATACTTGGTACTTCGGCACATCCTTCCAGTCATCCTCCAGTTGGTCAATCAACACCTCGCCCCATCCAGCGCATCATTCACCAGCCCGTCAATCCTCGCCACCCTCTTGTCGGTCCTGCGGACATGCTGGTGTTTCACTGATGCGAATTTCGTCCTCAATTTAGATACCTTTTCGAACAGGGGCTTTAAATTCACGGCCTTCACCCTGTATTGCCCATTCAACTGCTTGACCAGCAGTTCACTGTCAGAATAATGCACAACCTCGTCCTTACAGTAATGTGCGGCGCGCTCCAGCGCTGCCACCAGGGCCCGGTATTCGGCCTCATTGTTTGTCGCCTTCCCGATATATTCGGCCTTTTCCTCAACAACAACCCAATCAGTATCATATATCCCATATCCTATGGCTGAAGCACCGGGATTGCCCCTGGAAGCACCGTCAGTTACCACAAAGACCTTCTGAAATTTCGACATCGTACTCACAATGTTTTAGTAACATAAACAATATTCTCCCATCATAAATATGGAGGAATCACATCTGGACCTTGATAAGATTGCACATGAGATACGGTCATTCGAAGGACTGACACGCAAACATTCAATCTCAGATATTACCAATATCTTCGAGGAGGTCAGGTCCCTGTACGGAAACTGTATCGTGGATTTCGGGGACGATGCCGCAGTGCTGGACTCTGGAAGCGATGAGGTGATACTCTTCGCTGCCGACGGTATCTGGGGTCGGCTACTTGATGCCAGTCCATGGTGGGCAGGCTACAGTTCAGTGCTTGTTAACGTCAATGACATCTCTGCTATGGGAGGCAGGCCGCTGGGTATGGTAAATGTGTTGTCCAGCAACGACAAAAAAGCCTGTGTCCAGTTGCTCAACGGGATAAAGGACGGCATGTCCAAATTCGGGGTCCCTATGGTTGGCGGACACCTGCATCCTGACACACCTCACCTTTCCCTGTCAGTAGCCATTGTCGGTGTGGCTAAAAAGGACTGCCTGATACGCAGTGATACTGCACAAACAGGCGACCTGGTCATTGCTGCCTATGATATGGTTGGCAAAGTAGGGCCCAATTCCCTGTACAGCTGGGATTCCACCACAATGAAGGAACCGGCAGATGTGCAAGGGAAGTACATGGTGATGCAGACCATCGGGGAAGCACATGTAGTAACTGCAGGGAAGGATATCAGCAACCCCGGTACCCTGGGTACGCTTGGCATGTTGCTTGAGACCAGCGGCAAGGGCGCTGTGGTCGACCTGGACAAAATACCTGTGCCTGACGGAGTGGACTTCATACAGTGGCTGAAGATATATCCTGCCACAGGCTACATTGTTACTTCGGCACCCTCTGATGCCGGGCGCTGTATCCAAATGTTCGAAGACACAGGCATCACGGCCCGGGTGATTGGTGAGATAACCGATGACAAAAAGCTGACTATCACAAGTGGCGAAGATAGCCGGGTGCTGTTAGACTTTAAGCAGGACATTGTCACAGGGATTACTGCCAGATAAACGGGGGTGTGGGCAACGGCCAAAATTAAAGGTATAGCAAAGTCCACGTTGGAATTTATCCTTGAGGTTTCAAAATCATCCGCACCAAGGGAATTTGCAGGACTATTGCGGGCCGAAGATGGTGTTATTAAAGACGTGATATTCCTGCCTGGCACCGAATCGTCCCAGGTAAGTGCCACAATACGGTTATTCATGATGCCAAATATCAGTATCTCAGGTTCTGTTCATAGCCATCCAACCTCAAATACTAACCCCTCCAGGGCCGACCTTGCTCTGTTTGCCAGGGTAGGTGGCCACAATATCATTGCGGGCGCACCTTATGATATGCGTTCATGGCGGTGTTATGACTCAAACGGACATTCAATCGTACTGAAAGTGCTTGACATCGAATTTGATGATGATGACAGCGACTTAGTCTTATTTTAATCTCAACAGACATGGTACTGTGCCAGAATCTAGTTATGTAGAAAAATAGTGATATATTTACAATAAATATATATTTATCGCAATAGTAGGGAAATATGTGGGATTAATCGGGAGAAATGTAAAAATTTCAGGGAAATGTTGGGAATGAAACCGTAAAATGAAGACTCGATGGCAAAAAACCATATACTTAAATAAGTAGGAAATAATCAATTTAGTAGGAAATGTGTTGATTTGTATGATGCAAAGAGTAAAAATTAGAAAAAAAGGACAAATTACCATTCCAAGCCGGTTGAGGAGACAATCGAACCTTGAAGAGGGAAGCGAAGTATTAATTGAAACACGGGATAATGAAATTATTATACATACCCTTGTCCTCGAACCCATAAAAGAGGGTTTTGGTTTATTTGGAACAGAAACACTGGACAGCCAGGAATTAAAGACATTTGCAGAAAAATCCCGAATAAAGTCCAATATCAATGACAAATAATCTATCTGAATTTCAAAATGACAACATTTTCATCGATGCCAACGTATTCATTTATTTCTTTCGATTACATCCAGAGTACAGTAAAACCTGCCAACAGTTCTTTTCCAACCTTCAAAATGCGAAGTTCAAAGGATTTACAACCGCTTTTGTGATAGAAGAAGTTGCATATATTTTATTGATACGGTCAATAGCAGATGATTTTAACAATCATCCAATCGAAGTCATTCGAGACAATCCAGAAGTGGTAAGAAAATATACAGATAAACTTCACAAAGCTATTACAATCATATTCAGTATGGGAAATCTTTCTGTTCTTGATACACCAGCTGAATTGTTTTTTTCCATGTTTGAAAAGATGAAACACGGTCTGCTGACACGGGATGCATTATATTTGGCAGTCATGGACCAGAATAATATACCAAATATTGCAAGTTTTGATTCAGACTTTGACCGCGTTGACCAAATTATGAGATGGGGGATTTAGCTCTTCAACCTCTTCCGCTCCACAAAAACCGTCTCAATCTCCCCATCCAGCGCCCCGGCCTTCTTCGCATCCCCTTTCCCGCCGGTTTCCATAATCTTTCGCAGTTCACGTCTGTATGGACCCAGCCGCCGCCCGAT
>JAKRWB010000084.1 GCA_022353185.1 ANME-2 cluster archaeon
CCGATGATATATTCAAAAGAAAAATCGAAGAATGTGACAACAAAAATTTACGGCAAAGTAATGGACGAAGAAGTTTACAACAAAAAATCGAGAGTCCTCGTTTGCTATAACCCAGATCTCATGGAACTTAAATGCGGGATATTGGATCAAAAAGTGGAGCATATAACAAAGATGGTAAATGATGGTCAAAACCAGGATGATATCAAGATCTTGATATCTAAATATCATCTGAAGATGGCTATAAAAATTGTTGAGATAAATGGGAAAATGGAGGTTGATATCGATGATAGGGTACTTGAAACCAGGAAAAAAGGATATGGATTTTTTGTTTTGTTCACAAATCATAAGAGATTATCAGCTGAGGAATTTATCGAGATATATAAAAGCAGAGATATAGTGGAACAAGGGTTTAGAGCCTTGAAATCCGATCTGGAGATAGATCCAGTTTATCATAGCAGGGATGACCGTATAGAAACACATACTGTAATGGTTGTTTTTGGTTATCTCCTGATGTCATTGCTAAGTGTGGTTTTAAGTGATAGGAAGATCAGATATTCATTTGGGGAATTGAAGAGTTTGATCCGATCAGGGAATGCTGTTGAAGGTTTTTATGAAAATGAAGCGCTGAAGAAAAAACTTAAATTATGGAGGCCAATTAAATTGGGACCTGAACTTGAGGAAATATTTAGAAAACTGATGATCAAAATACCAGGTTTTGATGTGAAGGGGAGTATACCTACAGATTTGTAGTTGTTTTTTTGGGTTAGTAGGTCTATGCATGATGATTAGTGGCATTTTTTGAGAGAAATTCACTCAAAGATGGGTTATAAGATTCTCAGCAACACTATTGCGCAGGAATTTGTATATCTTCTCATATTTACAATGCCCCATTATGATAAGGTCATAGTCCTCTGCCAGTTTTGAGATCACTATTGAAACGTCATCCTGGATTTGGGCAGAAATTACCAAATATGTGGCATCAATATCCTGTTCCCTGCATCCACTAACTGTCTCTTCCATCAATTAGTGGCTTACCCTGTTTTTTTCTTCCATATCGACAAAATCAACTGTTACAAGATGAATGGATGCATTAAGCTGGCTTCCCATCTCACATGCAAAATTAATGGCCCTATTCGAACCTTTTGTAGATTTAACAGGTACAAGAATCCGTTTTATCATCCTCCCACTCTATATCTTACCATTACTTAAAATTTACGGTATTGTATAATAGTTCTAATATAATCTTCGAAAGGTTAGGCTTAGACCGCAAACCATGCACAGGATAAATATAAGTTATCTTTATAAACATATAAAACGCTGATATTAAACTGGATGTTCAGCAAGATCAAACGGTATATAAAAATCACCAGAGTATTTAATAAATACCGACTGTTTAGTATATTATTAAAAGAATCCAGGTTAAGAGCAGAATCGGTAGACTTGTGTACTTGTCCGATAGATTTTGATCGCAGGTCCAGTTCAGTAAAACTCCGTATGGCCCTGGAAGAGTTAGGTCCCAGTTTTATCAAACTTGGTCAGGCCATGAGCAAACGGCCTGATATTGTTCCTATTGAATACGGTGCGGAACTTGAAAAACTTCAAGAAAGAGTGCAACCGTACGATTTTGAAAGGATGCAGGAGGCTTTCAGTGTCGCGTGTGGTACTACTTCAAAAGATACTAGGGTACACAGCGATTTCACTACACTATTTGATAAGTTTAACAAAGAACCAATCGCTAGCGCTTCCATCGCCCAGGTATACGAAGCCGTGCTAAACGGGGAGAATGTGGCGGTCAAGATTGCCAGGCCTGGCATGATGGATGTGATCAACCTTGACCTGGATATACTATATGATTTGAAGTTCATTTTCCTGAAACTACTAAAAATCAATGACAAGATTGACATTGACGGTTTCCTTGAAGAATTCAAGACCATGCTGAACCGTGAATTGGATTACCGGAATGAAGCCCTCAACATGGAACGGTTCAGGGAGAATTTTAAAGATTTCAACCAGGTGCATATTCCTAAGGTCTACTGGGAGTTGACCAATGACAATATGATTGTAATGGAACATATTTACGGGGTGCCGCTAAGGGAATACAGGGCATTCAATTCGACTGAGAAAAAAAGGGTCGCAAAACTCATCTCATCCAGTTTCTTAAAAATGGTTTACATCGACGGATTCTTCCATGCGGATCCCCATCCTGGTAACATATTCGTCATGAAAAATGGCAACATTGCATATCTTGACTTTGGCGCTATTGGAAAGCTTGATTCTGATATCATGAAAGATATGTACTCAGTGTTCTATGCTGTCTACATAAAAAATGTTGACATGGTTGCTACCTCAATGTTAAAAATGGCCCAAAAAGCCGTTGATGAAATTGACATTCATGCCTTCAAATGGGATATTGACGAACTTATTTCCAGACAGCATTATGGTAGGGGTGAACGGCATAGTGATGATTTTGTAAAACTTGCATTAAAATATGACCTGTCCTTGCCTCGCACATTTTCGCTGCTTGAACGAGCTCTTGTCCTGGTTGAAAGTACCTGTCTCGACCTTGACCCGGATTTTAATCTCATGGATGAAGTTAAAGCCCTGTCCAGGGAAATAGCCAAGAAAAAGTATTCGCCTACAAGGGTGGTGGAAGATTTCCAGATGGAGTGGGACAACATCTATGAAGCTTTTAAAAGTGTACCATCTGGCATTAATGATATATTTGAAACGTTAAGGATTATCAAAACGCTTAACATCGACAAACAGGAAAACGCTGCCAAAAAAGAACGGTTCGTCGACAGGATTTTGCAAAGTCTTTATATTGTTGCTTTGCTGGTATCGTCAGCTGCACTGCTGGTATTCGCACGAGGGGAACCTGTTCTGGAGATGGTAGGTATTGGCGGGTTTGCTATCAGCATCATTCTGGGCACAATGGTAATACTTAAAAAATAGGTTTGCTGAACTGTTCTGCAAAGGCAATCTCTGAAATGTCGCGGCGTACGCCTGGATTGCTGTCACCGGGCGCAGGATAACCCACTGCAATAACTGCCATCAGTTCCATTGATTCCGGTGCTTCAAGAATCCTGCACACTTCAGCTTTGCGGTTCAATATCTCGCCCAGCCATACGGCACCCAGTCCGAGACCGTGGGCTGCAAGTAACATGTTCTGTATGGCTGCACCGCATGCCTGGCTATCCTTGGTATGGTCATACATCACATCTTCATCAAGGAACACTGCAATCAAAAGGGGTGCCCCCCGGATAATAGCTCCATACCGGGTACATTCTGCCATTGAGGCTATAAGTCCCCGCTCCTTTACCACCACAAAACGCCAGGGCTGATTGTTCAGGCCGGACGGCGCCCACTGGCCAGCTTCAAGAATCTCTGAGATTCGGTCATCTTCTACGGGCCGGTCTAAAAACTGCCTGACACTCCTGCGGGACTTGATAACATCAATTATCCGGACTGGCTCCATTGCAATCGACCTGCTCTACTGCCTGCGCAGGTTTATGAACACTGCCAAACAGACGCCCATTATGGCAGTCAGAATCCCAAACCCGGGTTCTTCACGGGCATCTGTGGGTACTGGTGTTGGTATTGGCGTTGGTACTGGTGTATAAGTCTCACCCGGGCGCAGGGTTTGGCTGACAGGTGGAGGATTTCCTGCAGTAAATGCAGGGGAGTTTGACACTTCTTCGCTGCGGTATAATTGGAGGTCAAAGAATTTGGCCCTAGCTTTGGGCAATTCATATACACCATCAGTTTCTGCCTTAATAATATAGCTCAAACTGACGCTGTCCGCTTCACCGATTACTTTTTTAGTGTACATTTCACCGCTTACCAGAATTACGTTATCAGGTAATGGTGATTGATCAAAAATCTCGACACTGGCCTTAACGTCACCAACATTCGTAGCAGTGACGGTAACTGTTAAGTTGGTGTTAGGGTCGGCCTTGGTAGGGCTTACAGTTTTTTCAAGAAGTATTTTTGAGCCGTGTACAATGATCTTGGGTGCTCCAGATGTCTTATTATATTCAATTCCATCCACTACCCAGCTGGCTTTTGCTTCAGGAAGGGTATATCCGTCCTTGTTTGGTTTTACAGGTTTGATAGTATATTTGTAGTCCTTAAATTCGCCTGGTCCAAGGTCAAAATTCCATTGGAGAGATGAACTGCCTATCAACTCAAAGTAATCTCCAAGAGTATCTTCCATTTCGATACTTTTCACTGCATAAGCGCCATTGTTGTTAATTATGATTTGCACAAACGCCGTATCGGTCATGAAGATATCTTCCTTGGTGTTCTTTATGATAGTTATCATATTTTTAACCGTTAAGTCATCGCTGCCTGTAAAATTATGCCTCACATCTTTTTCATCTATGCCTGTAACATTGGCTGTTATCTCATAGTCTGTATCTTTCATATCAGATGGGACTTTAAGGATGAAAGTTTCGGTTGCCGAAGCGCCGTTTTGAATATCGTCTGGAGTGAAATATGTCTTTTTATTTGGGCTTGAGGAATCAAATTCAAGAGCACCAAAGTCCACCCAAAGTTCCACATCCTCCAAAGGAGCAGTGCCGCTGTTTTTTGCGGTAACTGTAACAGATATCTTTTTGTCATTTACTATATATGTATTCTTGTCTGTCCCAATAGAGATATCCACACCAGGAAGGCCGCGCAGTTCTACGCTCACTTCTGCCCAGGGTTTATAGGTATCGTCCTGCCAGTTAATATCACTGGCTAACATAATGCTTGTGACAGTTACTCTCACTTCACCTTCATAAATGAACGAATCCCAGACAAGCATACTATCGCTGGCAACCAGTTCATTGTCCTTGTAAAGATTTATTCCGACATATGGTGTATTTATCTGACCCAATCTATCTGTTCTTGGAAAGTCATAGGCTTCAACCTTATATACACTATTTTCCAGTGTATCTCCCCAGTACAACTTAGCGGATTTACTATCAGCCCAATGCTGTAAATCCTCATCTTCCCATGCTTGTACTGTTGAGCAAAAACTTAAAATCAAAAGAGCAATTATTAGCAAATATTTAAATTGAAATCCATTTTTTAAAGTCATAATAAACACCGCGTTTAGTAACAATGTGGTCACTAATATTACATATCCTTTGTTGTCGTGTATGAATTATTATCTTAACTGCTATTACTTTAACTACTCAAATGACCACAAGCGTCAGCAAATTGTTGTTGGTATGGTAAAAAATGTAATGTTTTAGGGGGAATTAATAGCCTGTCGCTTTAGCTAATTCGAATGAAGAACTTTCAAGATGAGAGTTACTTCTTACAACGAATACTATGTTTCCTTGATTCCAGATAATCTTGTATTTAGGTATTTGGTCACCGGAAGAGTACTTGTATTCGATTATTCTTTCAGCACTATGTTCATTAAAGGAGATAGTAGTAAATCTATTTTCGACATCCAGTGGTACATACTGGGCTTTGTAATTTGAAATAAAATCAAATGCTGCCTGTTCTGAATTTAATTCAATTATGTCCAGGAAAACATCAACATTCTCTGGATCCCGGTAGGCTCCTTCTCTTGTATCAACTATGTTTTCTGAATATTCATCATAATCTGATATTGGAAGTATCCCCAGAATCTCATAACCATTGGGTAATGGTTCAACATTGACCATTGAGTCAAGACTGTAATTACTTGGAAAAGGTGTAGGTGTAAGTGTAGCATCTGGAATTAATGAAGCATCATCAGAAGTATTGCCTGAATTTCCATCATCTGTATTTTCAGTACACCCAGATAATAAAATAATTAACAATAAAAAACCAATCATTGGTATTTTTTTTCCCATAAACATAATATTTTCCCCTACGGTATTAATGACTATAAATAAAATTTACAAAAAAAAAGAAAGACGAAGGGATGAATTATCCCTTCATTCATCTATATTTGTTCTGTTTAATCACGCTGTCTGAGTACCAGATATGCTACTGCG
>JAKRWB010000085.1 GCA_022353185.1 ANME-2 cluster archaeon
TGGTCAAATTTGTGGAAAAGGCTGCCGAGAATGGTATCGGTATTTTCAGGATATTTGATGCGGTCAATGATATCAGGAACATGGAGGTATCCATTAAAACTGCAAAGAAATGCGGTGCACATGTGCAGGGTACTATCAGCTATACTACCAGCCCGGTACACACCACCGAAAAATTTGTGGAATTTGCTCATGAACTGGCATCACTCGAATGCGATTCTATCTGCATCAAAGACATGGCCGGCCTTATTGCACCTATGGATGCCTATACTCTTATTAAATCCCTGAAAAAAGAAATCGGGCTGCCTGTTGACCTGCATTCCCACAGTACCAGCGGCATGGCTCTGATGAGCTATATGGCGGCCTGCAAGGCAGGTGTGGACATTCTGGACACGGCCTTTTCACCATTTGCCGGGGGTACGTCCCAGCCTCCAACCGAAACCGTGGTAGCAGGACTGAAGGGGACTAAATGGGATACAGGCCTGGACCTTGTCCACCTGATCGAGATTAAAAAATATTTTGAAGAGATAAAGGAAAAATACCGCGGTATCCTGGACCCCATATCTGAGAAGACCGATACCAGTGTACTGGTCTACCAGGTACCGGGCGGGATGCTTTCCAATCTTGTATCCCAGTTGAAAGAACAAAATGCAATGGATAAATTTGATGATGTACTGCTAGAGATGCCCCGGGTCAGGGAAGACCTGGGTTATCCGCCATTGGTCACACCTACAAGCCAGATAGTGGGCACCCAGGCGGTCATGAATGTACTGATGGGGGAGAGGTACAAGGTCATTCCAAAGGAAGTCAAGGAATACGTGAGGGGTATGTATGGACGCTCACCGGCTCCTATTGATAAAGCGATAATGGATAAGGTGCTGGGAGATGAGAAGCCTATAACCTGCCGGCCTGCAGACCTTATCGAACCTGAACTGGCCAGGCTGGAAGAGGAGGCCAGGGAACTGGGTCTGGTAGAGAAGGAAGAGGACGTGTTAACCTATGCCTTATATCCACAGGTGGCTCCCAAATTCCTGAAAGGGGAGGCTGAGGAAGAGGAATTGATACAGTCGGTCCAGGATTTCCCGGCCGGTGCACAGCATGTATACAACAAGTTTAAGGTAGTAGTGGACGGTGAGGTCTTCCAGGTGGAAGTCGAACCAACCGGTGAGATGGCGATACATGAGAAAAAGTCGGCACCCTCACTTTCTGTGGAAGGAGGAATAAAAAGCAGTATGCAGGGTATGGTGCTGGGACTTAAGGTCAAACCGGGTGATGCAGTTGAGGAAGGGGATGTTGTGGCAGTTATCGAGGCTATGAAAATGGAAAATGACATTCATGCAACACATAGCGGTATTGTGGGGGAGATTTTTGTTGAAGAAAGCGACTTTGTGGCTGCCGGCGATGTTATCATGGTTGTCAGTTAGAGGTTATCCCGATGTTCGAGAAGATATTGGTCGCAAACAGGGGCGAGATTGCCATAAGGGTGATGAGGGCCTGCCGCGAGATGAAAATACAGACCGTGGCTGTATATTCAGAAGCTGACAGTCATGCATTGTTTGCAAAATATGCTGATGAGGCCCATTATATTGGCCTGCCCCCGGCCAGCCAGAGTTACCTGAGGATCGACCGCATCCTTGATGTGGCTGAAAAAACAGGGGCTCAGGCCATACACCCTGGTTATGGGTTTTTGTCAGAGAATGCTGCTTTTGTCAGAGAATGCGAGAAAGC
>JAKRWB010000720.1 GCA_022353185.1 ANME-2 cluster archaeon
ATTTATGGATGTCTCAATGCAGATGCAGTAAACGAAGCAGATGTGATTGTATTGTCGGTGCCTTATGAACATGTAGTATTCACCCTTGAAAGCATCAAACCCAATTTGAAGGAACAGATTTTCCTTTCTATCGTGGTGCCAATGGAAAAAGCAGGTTTTTTTAAATATGCGCCACCTGCATGTGGTTCTGCTGCTATGGAAATTAAAAGTATGCTTCCAAAAGGAGTTAAGCTGGTTTCTGCTTTCCATAATGTTTCGGCAAAGAAGCTCTATGACGCCAATGAAGAACTGGATATGGATGTTTTTATCTGTGGTGATGATGACGAAGCAAACCTTGTAGTTTGCAAACTGGTCGAGGACATCCATAAATTAAGACCTCTGATAGCCGGTCCACTTGAAGTATCATCTATGGTGGAAAGTCTCACTCCCCTGCTGGTCAATCTCGCAATTTACAATAAAATGAAACATCTGGGCATAAAGTGCGTTTGATAGATTTGTACAATAGCTGCTGTTCAAAGAACCTGACCGAATACTTTTCCAGACTTTTCGATACAATATCGGATGGGAGTATAACCAGTCAAGACATTCGGAATTATACACAAACCCGGATGGTCAATTAATTTTAAGCGGTATAAACTCTATGGCAGTATGCCGATTTAAAAATTTCGGTATATAATATTCAGGATTAGAATATATGACTGAGTCTGCTGTTAAGAGAACAATAATCGCGATATTGAAAATAATCCATAATAGCGACAAACCCATAGGTGCTCGATTAATCGCTGATAAATTGTACCACAAGGGGTCTCCCATTGGAGAAAGGGGTGTTAGATATCATCTGAGGATATTGGATGAAAGAGGACTTACAAAAAGGGTCGGTTATTCTGGAAGGGTTATAACAAATAAGGGGATTGCTGAGATAAATAATGCCCTTGTCAGGGACAGGATGGGACTGGTCATAAGTCAGATACATGAAATGATAAATAGAACGACTTTTGACCCTAATAAAAAAACCGGGGACATAATAATCAATCTGTCTGTTATGGATAAAGATGACTTTGAACGAAACATTGATTTGGTCAATTCCGTAGTAAATAAAGGTTATACTGTTAGTCCAAAATGCCATATCTTTGAAGAAGGGGAAAAGGTTTCCAACATTACTGTGCCGGATGGTTCGATAGGAATTGCGACTATTTGTTCAATAACCATTGATGGCGTACTGCTTAAGCATGGGATTCCAGTTAATGTCAAATATGGGGGAATTGTCAAGGTTGATAACGGCACACCTGTGCGTTTTACAGAATTGATATCATACATGGGAACTTCAATTGATCCCATAAAGATTTTTCTGATTAAACAGATGACCGATGTTGAAGGGATATTGGACCATGGCAGTGGTATGCTTTTGGCAAACCTTCGTGAGGTTCCTATTATTACACATGATGCTGTCATGGAAATAATTGACAGACTGAATAGTGCCGGTATCGGTGGTGTTATAGAACATATCCATGGAGGGAATACAGTTCTTTCTGCCCCCATCACTCCGGGTAGAATAGGTATACCCATTTATGCTGGCATCAACCCCTTGGCAGTATTAATGGAAAAGAACATTGAAGTGTCCACGTATCCGGTAAGTTCTGTCATGGAATACAGGGATATGAATAAATTACTTTGAAACTTTCAAAACAATCACAAATACCCTTTTTCCAATATCTTTCTTATAAGCATCAATTTTTGCTCAATTTCCATAAGGTGTAATCTTTTTTTCAAATATCTCTTCTACATTCATTTGGATCATCATCTCGCCACATCCATCTTGGAACTTCCAATGGGTTGCCGATATCTAACTGGCGTATTATAATATTTAAAATGTGCATGGCCGATTTTGTAGATAAATATAAATATTACTTTTCGACACAGGCTATCGTTTTCCTAACACTTGAAAAATAGTTATATTTAAATAATATGTGGTCAGTAAGTGGCTGACCATCTCAAATTTGCCATATCGTTAAGTATTGATGAATTATCCACATTGGGCTTGATTGTGTCAATCAGTTAAATTGCAATATAGTCATGACAATTGATATATATAAAAAAATTGAAACGTTTATAAATATTCTGTGTTTAGCAATACTTGATAATCGAATTAAAATATGGTAAATTGAATGAAACCGGAACCATCAGATGACTGACAACGAATCCATGCAGGGTTCAGTAATAGATGAAAATTGTGCTAACAGGATTATAAATAAATCCCAACAATATGCTAAAAATTAAAAAGGAAATTAGAGGTATAAAATAAATGTCAGAACTTAACCCCTTTCTGATTGCGCAAAGGCAATTGGATGAATGTGCAAGAATATTGAATCTTGATGACAGCGTGAGAGAAGTCCTCAGGGTCCCTATGCGTGAAATGCATGTGTCCATACCAGTGCGGATGGACGACGGCAAGATTCGTGTATTCAAGGGATTCAGGGTGCAGTATAATGATGCACGCGGACCGACAAAAGGCGGTATCAGGTTCCATCCTGATGAGACTGTCGATACTGTGAGGGCACTTGCAGCATGGATGACCTGGAAGGCAGCCGTTGTGGACATACCCCTTGGTGGCGGAAAAGGCGGAGTTATCTGCAACCCTAAGAAAATGTCCGATGGTGAACTGGAACGTTTAAGCCGGGCATATATTCAGTCCATATCCCAGATTGTGGGTCCGGAGAAGGACGTACCTGCTCCTGATGTGTATACAAACCCGCAGATTATGGCCTGGATGATGGATGAGTTTTCAAAGATATATCAGAAGAACCAATTTGGTATGATTACCGGCAAGCCTCTTGAGTTGGGCGGTTCTGCCGGTCGTGGTGACGCAACTGCCAGGGGCGGTTGCTACACTATCCGCGAGGCTGCAGAGGAAATCGGTATGGACCTTAAGGGTGCCACTGTGGCCATACAGGGCTACGGCAATGCAGGATATTATGCAGCAACTCTTGTCACTTCACTCTACGGCTGCAAGGTAGTGGCTGTAAGCGATAGCAGGGGCGGTATAGTGAACGAGGCCGGACTTGATGGCGAAGCGGTCTTCGAGCATAAGGCAAAGACTGGTTCAGTTGTGAATTTCCCTGGCAGCACGCCTATCTATAATGAAGACCTGCTTGAACTGGACGTTGATGTGCTGATTCCTGCTGCACTCGAGAATGTTATTACAGATGCGAACGCAGGTAATATCAAGGCTAAGATAATATGTGAACTGGCCAACGGGCCTACCACACCTGAAGCAGATGAAATCCTGTACAATAATGATGTGCATGTTATTCCTGACTTCCTTGCCAATGCAGGTGGAGTGACTGTATCCTATTTCGAAATGGTGCAGAACTTCTACATGTATTATTGGGATGAGGAACTGGTACACGAACGTCTGGATAAGAAGATGACCAGCGCATACCATGCTACACTCCATACTTCTAGGAAGTACAAGATCAATATGCGCCAGGCTGCCTATGTGGTTGCGGTTGAGCGTGTGGTCGAAGCGATGCGGCTTCGCGGCAGACTTTAATAAGGGAATATGGTTGGAAGGATTTTCATTCTGTAAATCCTTTCAATTTATGAGAACTCATGGCCGGAGAAATGGTCCGGCCTTCTTTTTAAAAACTTCTTAGTCGAGTCACATCCTGCATTCATTAATGTTTATCTTGCTTTTATTTTCAATTATCCTATACACGGAAA
>JAKRWB010000721.1 GCA_022353185.1 ANME-2 cluster archaeon
GTTTTGCTCTTAGCTTGCGGACCGGCTTTGGGAAGATGATCTGCAAGGGTTTTTGTTTAAGTTCATTGACCAGTTGAGGAAGTACTCGGGGATCAGCCAGGGTGCCAAGCAATTTCACAGCAGGGAGAGGCATCCAGTGCCTATCATCCTCAGCTTTCCGATAATGCACATCTTCAAGGATATTGCATAACAGCATCACTACTTCCTATTTTCTCATGAGAAGAGCCTGAACCAGCTCCCCTGGAACCTGATACTCCAGCTCTTCCAGCTTACTCAATAACTCCTTTACAGATAGGTGGGAAAATACTTACTGTACCTCAAAGTGAAGTATGTATCCTGTGTTCTTTTATGGATTTCAGGACATAAGTTGGCACAGGGCTTCAATGTGGGGCGACTAATAAGGGGCGCTGTAAACCTTACCCACATGACTTACCATTTCCTTCGAAGTCACCTGTGCCAATGATACTTGGAATTCAACTATCTTTAATCTGACGATTCCTTAAAGTCGGAGAAAAAAGTCAGGTTCTCCTGGAATTGACCATATTTGCACTATACGGGGATGATGAATGTGAAAATGATTATAAGAAACCTTTAAAAGTGATACCTGACCACCTCTTCATTTTGATAAGGTATTTTTCTCTCTGCCTCAACAACCAACTTCAATGAATGTTCGTCTGATTGATCATACTCTGGATTCAACAGATAGGCACATAAAAAGATGGAATAAGAATTGACAAACTCGATATGGCTGGTTATGACGAATAAAAGATATAATTTTTATATGTCTTCCAAGATATATGGTGAAGAATGTATCGAGATAATTAAAGAACATAACATGAAAAGAAATCAATAAGAATAAATACAAGTAATCATCATGCTGCAAGGTATAAGGGTCACATGAACCGATCTACGGTTAGAAATAATCGGAAGTACTGAATTTAAAGAAAAATATATCTGGTATATGCAGAACTTAGATTGTATTGGTAGTGATGGAAGAAAATAATATTCAGGAAATTAAGAAAAAAGCTGACAAATTCGAATCTCAATATACCAATTTAAAACAGGAATTTAAAGATTATATTGAGTTCAGTCGAAAAAATGAAGCGAAAATACGGCAGGAAATAAAAAATGATTCTGCTAAACGATTACTTGTAGTTGCAGATTCTTTTGATCGCATATCTAAACTGAATGATAAAACGTCTTGTGATGTAGTGAATAAATATTCAGTAAATATAAACGAAAATATCGATGTAATTTACAATCAGTTACTTTCTGCAGCAGCTCTTACTCCAATAGACCCAAAAGCAGGTGATGAATTCGATGCGAATAAGCATATGGCCGTTGGATTGGAATATAGTAGTGTTTATCCTGAGAACTCAGTTATTCGCACTATCAGGAAGGGATATAGCAGTGAAAAATATATAGTTAGACCTTGTGAAATAATTGTCTCAAAGCGCCCAATAGAAGTGAATATCATGAAACCCGGTTTTTTGAATCGGTTCCTTCGATGGATGAATCCTTCTAAATATCGTTTGAGAGAAATGAATGACAGGATAATTGAACTGGAAGGTCAACAAAAAGAGAATATCGAAAA
>JAKRWB010000722.1 GCA_022353185.1 ANME-2 cluster archaeon
TGTTATGCTGCGACACCGGCACCTTTATATGCAAATACCACAATGTGGTATTTGTGGTAAAATACCACTAAACTGACGGGTATAATACCAGTCTGTGTGGTTCTATGAGTATAAGCATGGCACTGTCAATGGAACGGTTCTGACCACACACAAATCAAAAAAAAGAACGGTTAGATTGGTGTGTTGCCCAGAGGGAGAATTTGCGCATTCTCCCTCCACACATAACAATAAGGTTTGGACAGAGTCACGGACACCGCACTGGAAGGTGCGGTGCATCAGCGGATGTGGGCGCATGGAGGAAAATAGAAAAAGAAGTACAATCAACGCATTAATCTACTTAATTTTATTGTTGATTGCTTTTGCAACTTTCAGACCTTCAGTATTACAAAGCATTCTATCTTCAAAGTAACATTTTTCCTGAATAATAATTCCATATTTGTTATATGAGTAAATAATATTTGTATAAGATGAACCATCCGAGCTTCCTCCAAACATGAGGGAACAATCACCTATGAAATCAGTTTCTAAAAACATCCCAGGTATTTGTTGATAAGCAGGCGACACAGTTTTAATATGTTCAGATAGAGATTCTTTATATTTTAAGCCATAGTCAAACTCATAAATTACAATATTCATTCTTACACCATTATCGTCATTTTCAAGTTCAAACCCAGTAATGATACGTTTCTTGCCGGTAGGGATAGACCCTTCGTAAGGTTCATTCTCTGGCATAGTACCTACACCACCTTCCGGCGAATTGATTTGTCCATCAAAAGAATTCATTTTTGAAGTTGCATAGGTCTTATAATTACTTGAATGATACCCATTTATGAGATTTGTGGGATTAATAAGGTATTCAGATGATTGCGAATTTGTTGATGTTTCTGAATTTGTTTTTTCTTCACTAGTGCAACCAGAAATAAAAATGATACTTATAATTAGAATACAAATTAACAATAATTTCTTCATTCAAATCACCTATTAATTTGATACTTTTTATTATTTTCTGGATGATCCGGAAAACCGCAGAGGGACGCAGAGAAAAATAACAACCCTCTGCGATCCTCCGCGTCCTCTGCGGTTAATCTTTTTTACCATGACCCATTAATCCAGAATAAATT
>JAKRWB010000723.1 GCA_022353185.1 ANME-2 cluster archaeon
ATTTCATCCTTTTGATTGATTTCAAGAATTAAGTTGAAAGCTTCAAGTGCCTTTTCATACTTTTCGAGCTTAATTAAAATAAAAGCTTTAAAAAATAGTGCCTCTATATCCTTTGGATTAAATTCAAGAACCATATTGAAAGCTTCAAGTGCTTCCTCACATTTATTTTCATTAAGCCGTAATATTCCTTCATAAAACAGTACTTTACATTCCAATTCTTTATCTTTGGTCTTAATCGCAGTTTCCTTCAATTTACTTATTTCATAGCCAGCTTCTTCCATTTCACCAAATTCAAAAAGTTTTGGCATAAGTTGTAGCATAGCTTCTACTTTGAATTCATAAGGCTGAATCTCAGCATAATAACATAATTCCTTAAGCACTGATTTTTCACCTGCTTCAAGAAGTTCAAATTTTGTCTTGAAAAGCTCTTTCCGCTCTTCGCCCGTATACCACAACTGCAAGAAATCCAAAAGAATTGATACCCTCTTTCTCCCAAATGGCTGCCGCATCTCTCGCCAGAGCCTAAAAAGCCGTTCCCTTACTTCATATTTAGTGTGCCTTCCCATTGGCCGAGAAATAACATAACCGTCTGTTTCCAGCCTCCTTAGCTGCGTATTAACAGTCTGGAGTTTAATCCTTGCTTTTTCAGAAATCTCCTTGGGTGTAGCAGTTTCCCCAAAAGAAATCAGGACATCAAATATTCGTCTCTGCTGTCCTGTTAACATCTGGAATATCTCCTGGTAGAAGGGTGTATGTTCATCTATGACTTTGAAAAATGCCTTCTTAATGTTCTCGATTTCTCCCCTGGTTATCATCTCATAAAAAAGGAATACAAGTCTGGGACTGCCTCCTGTAAGGTGCACCATGCCGTGTATCCTTTCCTCGTATTGCTCGTATTTTTCGAAAAACTCTCCCCCATCTTCGGTTTCTGCTATTTTTTGCATCAACTCCTTAATTTCATTATATGAAAATTCCTTGAGGTGTTGGATATGGAAAAAATTATAAAATGGTTCATCATGTCCTGATAAAGAAGGAAAAAACAACGGAGCAGTAGCCACGACTGAAAAAATGTCATGTTTCTGGAATATCGATCTTAATTTATGAAGTTCTTCTTTTTCCAACTGCTTGAATAGCTCATGCAGATTTTCAACAAAAATAATAAATCTCTTCCCATCCTGTTTTGAAATCTGGTTAAGTTTATCCACTGCAGCATGCAGGATTTCATCTTCCTGCTCCAAAGATAGGATATCTGAAGTATCTTCTTTATATTCCTCCAATATCCTCAGGAATAGATCAGATGCACGGTATACTGAATATTCCTCTTCTGCCAGTTTTACAGGAATTAACAATGAAGGAAATTTATTGTTAATTTCATAATACAATAGAGTTAAAAAATGGGATTTTCCAATGCCCCTGGGTCCTACTATCAGATAAAACCTGGGTGTCTTATTCTTTGCAGCATTCCCGATTTCCTTCACTAGGCTTTCAAGCTGCTTTTCCCTACCCACAAAAAGTTTGCGTAAAATGTCTTCAGACATATTCTCTGGTGAATACCTGTAAAATATAATATCACTAGACTTCGCCATGGTATATCCTCCACCAGTCCTGCAGCATTTTAGAATAGAACTTGAGTCCATTTTCAGGATCATGCTCCAGGTAAAAATCATTACTCAGATCAGCTATTAAATCCATGAACTTTTCATAATCATCGTTTGCCGTTTCCTTTTTGAAAATCCCAAAGGCCAGTTCAATAGAATAAAAATCAACATTACAGACATTTTTCAATATAGCTCTTGCAGCTTTCTCTTCCATGTCACCATAAAAAATTCTCAGCCTCTGGGAATAATGCTCAAAATAGTGTTTTCCTTCATTGCCAAGAATTCTGAAATCATATATTTTCTCTATCGATTCATCGTCAATTTTTCCATCCGTTAAAATGAATTCTTCTTTTATGGAACTAAGCATAATCGCAAGAAAATAAGGTATATAGGGCTCGCCAATACAATCCAAAATTTTATCTCCATACGAGGGGGCATATGTCCACCCTTCTTCCTGAAATGCATTTTCAATGAGATCAATTGCGATCTGTTTTTGGAAACCACCTACACGAACCCTTTTAAAATCATTAATGACACTTACTCCACCCACATCCCTTACGACACGATCAATACTAACTGAACCACCGACAATAAATCTCAGGTCTGGAGATACCTGACGGAGCTTTCGGAACCAATGTAAGAATTCTTCCGCATATTTCTGATCCATTTTATCGATGGCTATGGGGAATTCATCAAATATAAAATAAATATTTGAATCTGCTTCATTGATTACATCAAATATTTGTGCAGATTTATCAATCCAATTATCTTCTAAATCTTTTTTAATGTTGCCCCTTAATTTTGCTTTAAACACTGATATACCGATTTCTTCAATATTTTCCTTGAACCAGCTAAAAACACTTTTAAAAACAGGAATCAGTTTTGTTCTTTGCTCGATTTTTTCATTTTCAATTAGGGCCATTACTATTTCAGAAATAAAACGGTGTGGGGAATTCACGTCTTCTACTTCAAGAAATACACATATTTCATCTTTATCTGACAGCTCCTTTTCAACCTTTCTCATAATCGAAGTCTTTCCAAATCTTCGAGGAGCGATTAAAAGAACACTATCTTTCTCTAATGTAGAGAGAATGAATGAAATCTCCTTTTCACGATCAATAAAATCTTTTCCTACTGCTGGATTGCCAACTGGTATCATAATTACACTCCAAGTAATGTTGTATAACAATATTGTTATATATCAAATTTGTTATATATAGTTTACGTTGTATAACTTGCATTAAGCCAATGAACCATCAATTGAAAACCCCAAAACAAAAATACTCCCGCCACCAATACATACCCCTCACACAATTACCATCCAACCGGAGCCCAACCCAATGGAAAAACTCACCCCTGCCATGCGCCAGTAC
>JAKRWB010000724.1 GCA_022353185.1 ANME-2 cluster archaeon
GCCGAGATGGCATATGATGGTAGCGCCACCAGGACGCCTATCCAGCCAGGGGACGTGAGCGTTACTGCATATGTACAGGTGATATACCAATTCACATAGGTCAAAATAATTATGTGTGGAACAGGATTGCGGTTTTAACAAATACTGTCCTGTTTCCCTTTTTTTCTAACAGTTGACAAACGACAGTCTCTGAATATGGAATATTCAATTTAAAGATTCGAGTTCAGGTTATCCCAGAAACATAATCTGATATATAACCAGCAAATTTGTCAAAATCATCTAACTTTTCAGTCAAAAATGAATAAAGCAATTCCAAGTCCACGTCTTCATAGGCATGAACTAGAATATTCCGAAATCCTGCAGCATTTGATAAATCCACAGAAAAAGTCTCTGGCAAGATACCTTGCCTCCCGATAATCAAGAAAACACTCCTGTAATCTTCTGGCCTCTCATATCCCTCTTCTGAAATTATAATTTCACCAATGTCTATAGCGGTTTCAATGGCAAGATGAAAATTCCTCTCTACTGAACTGCGAAGTTCATAATTGTTTTCAAGGGTCTTCATGCCGGTATTTCTAACTGATTTCAGGTACCCTACATATTTCTGCATGTAATTAAGCTTCCTTATAATCTTATCTTTTGCAGACATTTATGACAATCCTTTTTCCGCCACTCTTTTTAAAAATGACCTGTTTAAGAAATCTTCGTGATGCTTCCGGTCCAGGTACTTTGACATTATTTTCGGTTCAACATCAAGTTTAAAATCTCTGTCCCTGACATATACTGGCATGTTTACTTTGATAACCTCAAAATTCAAAACTGGGGGGGCAAGGTTCATTATTACCAAATCCACCCTGTCGCTTTTAAGCAAGGTAGTCAGTCCTGAAATAAGTTCAAGTCGTTTTTGGTTCTGTTCCTGTTTTGAAAGACCATTCTTCAAGTAAACCGCTATGTCGATATCACTGAGGATACCATTGTCAGCTCTGGCTGTTGAGCCAAATAGGTATGCCAGCTCGACATATTCCAGATGTTTGAAAAACGTTTCGAGTATTTGGGCAATATGTTCCTGCTTTGTATTGCTGACTGTAGTCCCAGATTTCATTAGATTTTAAATCCTCACTGTTCAAACATTTTATCTGTTTACTTGTTTATATAATATGTCATGTTAAATGACTATGTTATCATTAAAGCCAATAAAACAACAACACAAAAATACTCCAATATCCATAATTATCCTTTGAATACATACCCCTCACACAATTACCATCCAACCGGAGCCCAACCCAATGGAAAAACTCACCCCTGCCATGCGCCAGTAC
>JAKRWB010000725.1 GCA_022353185.1 ANME-2 cluster archaeon
TCAGGGTACCGATCACTTCATCAGTGTTACTGGATATTTTCAATCAAATTTTTGTGCCCCAAATTGTGACTGGTCCCAATAAGTTTCTACAAAGACCACACCCCTCCTCAACTACCACAACTTCCTCCCCCAACAAACACAGATAATATACTGATGCCCGAGGACCCAGAGAACCCCGGACCCCTGCCCGCCATTGACCTCAAAAACAAATCAGACGGCGGCAAGGGACCCCTGGGCAGACCCGACTTTTGTTCAAAAGACCCGGAGCTCGTCAAACACCTGCAAAAGATACTGGTAACACTGGGTTACGACCTGGGCACTTCCGGCCTGGAAAAAGACGGCGTGGACGGGTCCTTCGGCAAGCTCACATAAACGGCAGTAAATGATTTCCAGGAAAATAACCGGTGCCGTGAGGAGCCTATTAGTCATTTGGGAGTATTTTGGTATTGTATCCTATTCCTGCTTATTCTTATAAAATCGCACACCCATACTAATCACTATCAAAAGTACAATCACAACCCCTATCCAGAGTACGTTCTTGAGTTTTTCGGCTGTAGACACTGCCGGCAGGGTTTCCACTTGTATCTTGATGTTATCAGATATTCTGTCATGACCATCCACATCCTCGTACTTTATCTCACTGTTTATACCGTACATCTTGGTCGTGGCCGTTTCATCCACTTTCAGGTTGAACAGTGCAACAGCACTCTCACCCGGGGCAATGGAACCGATAAATGCCTGGTCATCGGTTGTGCTGAATGGGTCTGATGCGCTTATCCTTACTATTGCATCCTTAATTGGCAGGCTTCCCACGTTCTTGTATGTAACAGAAAGCATCCCTTCTTCATCAGCCACAAGTTCGCCGCTCACATCTGTGACTTCGAACCTTGCTTCCTCTTTGACCGATATTTGGATTGTGATATTCTGGCTTCCGATTTCATACCACATACCGACCTCGAGGTTTGTAATTCCAATATTTGTTTCATTATCACCACTGATCTGGATATTTTCCTGATATCCATACATAAGTGTCAACAGAAGAGGATATGTCCCGGCTTGTGCATTATTTGATATTTCTATTGTGTACTGGATTGGGTTTTCTGTCTGCTGGCCGGATGGAAGTGAACCTGCTTCCTGCTGACCGGATTTTACTTTCACGGCAGGGTCAAGTGAGGTCAAAAATCCCACAATCCCGATTGCTGTGGTCTTTTGTGCCTCATAGGACATTTCTGTTGACTGGAGTTTTTGATCAAGATCACTCGCAGGAATGGAAAGATCTTTCTCTGTTTTAAAACCTGTGATAAATCCCTTGTTCATCAGGTTTATACTGATAGTTGTCGTATCACCTCGCGAGAATTCGGTGTCACCGAGTACAGTCGCAGTCAGGTTCGGACCACCGTAGACTGTATAGTAATTCTCCCCGATATCAAAGTATTCAGGGAATGCAGCCTGAGCAGGCATTGCTGTAAGTATAAGCAATGCTGCTATCAATGGCAGCATTTTTTTAATATTTGAATTTGAATTTGTATTTATCCTGGTTTTTATTTTCATGCCAATCCCTCTTAAGATATAAATTTCATTTGTACTTCTCAATATTCAGTATAAACTTTATTATCATATAAATGCCCAAAATGATGACACCGCCAAGTGCCCATGTACCGGCACCGATCTTGTCAGGGGCAGGATCAAGCGGAACGCTGATTTTCAGGTTCTCTGAAAACGCGGTGTTGTCGTTTTCATCAATGTACTTGATCTCACTGTCAATCCCATACTCTTTCACAAGCGTGTTTCGATCTGCTGTGGCTTCAAAGGACACGGTTTTACTCTCTCCCGGCTCAATCGTGCCAAGCCGTAGTACAGGTTGTTCAATACTGAGTGGTTTCATAACAACCACACGAACAACTGCATCCTTGGCAGCAATTTCCCCGACATTCATGTATGTGACATTTATCACACCGGAATTCCCTGCAGTGAGATGACCTGAAACATCCGTAATTTTAAATTTTGTTGCACCTTTGACAAAGATGGGGATGATCAAAGTCTTGTTTGCGCTCTTGTAATTTGTTGTATGGTCAAGACCTGTTATACCAAGTCGAAACACTTCGTTTGTGGTCATACGTACATCGCTTTGGTATTCGTATGAAACCGGAAGTTGAAGATAATAAGCACCTGCCGGGGTATGGTCTGAAATTGTGATGGCATATATCAGCGGATTGTCCGGCAACTTTCCAGGTGCGAGTTTTTTCATGGCACGTATCGATGCAACCGGATCAATGTCAATGTATGGAGTAGTGGAAACCAACTCAGCCTTTATGCCAATGGCTATTGTGCGCATAGTCTCATATTGCAGCTCTTTCAATGAAATGGCATGTTTTTTCTCATCCGTGCCAACACTTGTATCGGATTTGAATCCGTACAGCACTCCTTTATTTACAAGATTTATGCGAATCTGTGCAGTTTCTCCACGTTCAAATTCATAGTCTCCGAGTAAGGAGGCGTAAAGGTCAGGTTCACCATAACTTTTGTAATAGTTTGTCGAGAATACATAATTTGGTGGTATAAACTCTTTTACGTTTTCGGATGAATCGTCAGATGAATCTTCAGCTGATACCATTGGCACCATAACCATAAAAATGAGAGTGAATACGCCAATTAGATTTAACGATCTTCTAACTCTATGGACATTGCCATTACTGTTACTATTACAACTACAACTACAATTCATTGGATATCAATCTCCGATGTATGGTACATGTTCACCTGTTTTAGTACGTCTATTTGAAATATTCTTACTTTTCATATTGTCTCGCCACGTGTCAAGTAGAACCATCACAGGCGGGAACACGATGAACGTAGCAAGAAGTGCCAGCGCTACATCCATTACAGTCACAAGACCAAAATTACTGGTCATGGAGAATGGTGATGCAATAAGTGCAGAGAAACCAAACATGGTTGTAAGACCCGATGGAATTATCGCTTTTCCTATTTTTGCACTTGCTTCACGCATAGCATCGACAGGAGCCAATCCTTTTTCCTTCTCTTCATAATAGCGTTCCATCATAAGTATCGCATATTCCGATCCCACTCCAAGTATCAGGGCACCGAGTGTGGCTGTCATGGGTGTGTATTCCAGTCCTGAGTAATACATGATTCCACCAGCCCATCCTATTACCATGAACATTGTAACAACGGGTGTGAAGGCTTTGACCCAATTGCGATATATCACAAGCAGTCCACCAAATACCAATACAAGCCCAAGAAATGTCATTGCAACTCTTCCTGACGTGAGTGAAGTGATTACTTCTGTAAACACAACTGAAGTGCCTGTTACTGTAACAAATACACCCGGTGGCGGCGGCATCCATGCAATATCATGTCTTACAACTTCAACCAGTTCCTCAACGCCTGTAAGACCAATATCAGCAACGGCATTTCCAATTTCCAGATTCATCAAAAGCATATTATTGCCGTGTATGAATCGTTTTTTCCGCATTTCCGGGATCTGGTCATACAATCTTGCGATGTCTTCATTGTTATCAGGAATTGTGCCGCCATTCATTGATTTTATTATAGGGGCAATACTGGATGCACTATATATGTTACTTCTACCCTCCACTTCATGTGCGCTAAATTCATCCATCCATCTAAGAAGGTTCGGATCAGTGGCATCATCGGTTTTTATGATGAGGTTGAGAGCGTCTGTTCCACCTGTTATGTCCGCAAGATGACCAAGGTCGATCAACGCCGGCATGTCCTGAGGTACGAATGTTTTCACGTCTGTCTGGATTGGTACAAACGAATCCACGTACAACCCTGAAACACACAGAATCGCCGCAATACCAATTATTATAAAAGGATGTTTAGTTGTTAATTTGGATGTGCTTTCAAGCAAATGTCCAAGTTTATCTGGTTGTTTGCCTGTATTTTCAGCATCGGGTGTTGCAATTCCGGAAGCTGTGGATGAAGTGGTATTTTTAGATTTGAATCCGTCACGCCGGTTTTTCCTGCCAATCGTGTCGAGACCATATATTAGAGCCACACCAACAAAAAGAGATGCAAGGAAACACATTATAATTCCTATGAGAAGTAGTTTTGCAAAATCCTGTATCATGGGAACTGAGGATGTGAAAAGCGAAAAAAATCCAAGACCCGTGATTATCATTGCGGTAAGTACAGCAGGACCGGTGTGTTTGATGGTCTGTATTACGGCTTTTGCTTCATCGGGTTCACGCTCAAGTTCTTCTTCGATCCGGTTGTGAAACTGTATTGCATAATCAATCCCAAGTCCGATAAGGATCGGGAAAGCGGACATGGATACCATACTGAGCGGTATTTTCAGGTATCCCATTGCACCGAATGTGTACACGATCCCAAGTAGTACGATCGGGAGTGGCAAAAGTTTCCACCTTACGTGTCTGAATACAAGATAAAGTACTATGAACATTAAAATAATTGATATCAAAAGCAGTGGTGCCATGCTTGTCTGCATTTCATGTTCCATTGCAATTGAAAAGGCAGGGTCGCCTGTTACTATGATATTATAATCAGGTGGAAATTCTGAGATTAAGGCTGCAATTTCGGTTTCACGCAGGACTTCTTTCATCTGCGGTTCGGTTGCGTCACCTGCCATCTCTATAAAGATAATTGTGTGTGTGTCATCCGGCAGGATTACTTCAAAATCAGAAGAGTGGCTTGATACTATTGCATCAATTTCGTCTCTGCTATCAGGCATTTCATATCTGCCTGTCATCTGGTAGTTAAAATTCTTTATAGCAGATACTGCACTTGAAGTGCCAACAACGTTTCGTGTGTTCTTTGATTGTTGTTCCAGCCTGTCAACTGCCTGCAGAACCTCTGCGCTTTTGACATCTTCACCTTCAATTATTACAACAATTGATTGAGTGAAAAATATCCTGAGATATAGGTGGTCAAAATCCTGATACAATTTTGAAGTTTTCTCGACAAATGTCTCAGTTCCTGATTCCATATTTATATGCTGTGCACCCTGTCCGGCAACTACAATGAGCAGGATTGCTATCAGGATGATGGGTAGCGTGTTATAT
Source organism: ANME-2 cluster archaeon (assembly GCA_022353185.1). GTDB lineage: Archaea > Halobacteriota > Methanosarcinia > Methanosarcinales > Methanocomedenaceae > Methanocomedens_B. Next base: position 5,064 of record JAKRWB010000725.1, read on the forward strand.
TCTATGAATATCCCTAATTTCTCAAAGAATTTTTTAATTTTTATGTCTCCTGTCGCCGTTTTATCAAAAATGACTTGAAAATTTATCCCGCATGGATAGATGGGTGATATTTATTTAAGCCTATTTGACAGTGACTATGGTCATTTGTGACTGGGGTCATAAAATGGCCATATTATATTTAAAGATGCTGGAGATGCACAATATAATAACGGTACAAATGCCACCACCAATACCATTAAATACGACTGTAGTCAAACTGTGACTATAGTCATATTTGACCAATAGTCACTGATGGTTGCTAAATGTTAGGAAGATGATTCCATGTCCCTGCGTGAAAAAAAGAAAATCGAGACCAAAAATAAAATCTTTGAGGTATCTGGAAGATTGTTCAAAGAAAAGGGGTTCGAAAATACGACCATTGATGAGGTCACAAAGGAAGCAGGTATTGCGAAAGGCACATTTTTCAATTATTTTCCAACTAAAGAGGCACTCTTATTATATTTTGGGGAGCAAAAGGAAGCGTTGATCTATGGCCTTATTGAAAATGAATCGATGAAAAACCTTTCAATAAAGGAAAAGGTAAAGAATATACTGGTTTTTATTGCAGAAAGCTGTGAAAAAGACAAAGAACTCACAAAACTCCTGATATTTGAATCTACAAAGTGTATGGTTCAGCCGTGTGTGGTACCTGATGATGAAAAATGTAAAGATAAAATTCACCGCCTGACTAAAATCATATGCGTTCTACTTGAAGAGGGTGCAAAAAATGGTGACATAAAAAGTAATATTGATGTTAAGAAAGCAGCTGAAATCATATCAGGTGTTCATTTTCATTCATTGATAGTTTGGTTGAAGTCAGAGAGTGATATATCTTTTTCCGATGATATCTCTGTAAAGATAGATATGCTATTCGAAGGCATTGGGGTTTGAGTATAGATTACCTGAAACTCTTTTTTGATAAAGATGCTTCAATATCTTTCGGTTTTTGTTAGTACTTAAAGCAGGCATTGTTCTAAAAATCAGTTGTTTTGTTGACACCGACTTTAGGTAAAATCAGTGTTCGTACATACACCTTATTGCAAGAGCAACAAAAAAAAATGTATCTTGCCGCCTACTCGAAAAGTAGGTCGAGAGGGATAACAAATACTGTGTCTGAAAATATAAAAAGACACAGATTTCACTGATTTACACAGATTTGTAGTCGCATCTGCATCTGATATATTCATTAGAATAAGTGGATTTTAGAACTGTGCAGTCAATCTTATTCGAATAGGTGTGGTCCATAAGGATGCTTCAGGCACAGTGGAATTAATACATGCAGCTACCAAATCTGGATTTAGTGTAATAGGGGGCGGCCACAGCGCTGCAGTAGTTCAACAATTGGGTATGGATTTAAGGTTGGACCATGTATCCACGGGCGGCGAGGTGTGTATCAATTTCCTTGCAGGGGAGAAACTGCCCGGGAAAGAGGCTTTGAAAGAGGCGGCGGCCAGATACCGGGCACATTAGGTTGAATTGCTGGATTTTGATACTGCTCTAATAGGCGCGCCCGATGATGATGATAAAGGCTATCGTTCAGGCTCTGCGTATGTGTTCACTCGCAGCGGCACCGCATGGACGCAGCAAGCAAAACTGACTACAAGCGACAGCGTAGAGGGGAGCTTATTCGGAGTTTCGGTTTCGGTGGATGGCGATACTGCTATAATATCTTCGAGAAGTCCTTATCCATTCTATACGTATGTTTTCACTCGCACCGGCGGTACATGGTGGCTGCAACTAAAACTGTCTGCAAGCGACGCCGACTGGAGTGACTTTTTTGGATATTCGGTTTCGGTGGATGGCGATACTGCTTTAATCGGCGCGTATAATGATAATAATCATGCTGGCTCTGTATATATCTACAGCCTTGTTGATGATATCGCACCAGTTATAATTATCAATACTCCTGCAAACGGTTCAACCACAAATGATCCTGAATTGAACGCAACCTTTAACAGCGAGATCGTTGCGTATGCATGGTACAATGTGAATAATACTGGCAACAGCACACCGGTTCAAAATACAAATAATCTTTTGCTTTAATGCCTCTGTAAAATGCAATGTATCAACTAAGGGAAAAGTCCTAACTGCTGAATCGCATTGGCCACTCTGCTTACACCCACACCCAGGGCCGCATCCCGCATATTCACACCCATTTTGTCCTTCATATCCCATACATTCTTGTATGCTGTTACAAGCGTGTACTCAAGCTGCTGGTTGACCTCGGTCAAACTCCAGTGCTGACGGTTGATATTCTGGACCCATTCAAGGTAACTTACCATTACACCGCCGGAATTCGCCAGGATATCAGGCACCAGGAACACCCCATTCTTGCCCAGAATCTCATCAGCTTCAGTTGTAGTGGGACCATTAGCACCTTCAACAATAACTCTGGCTTTTATGTTTCCGGCATTCTTTTCATGTATCTGATGTCCGAGGGCTGCAGGGATTAAAAAGTCGCATTCAAGTTCCAGTGTATCTTCATTGGTCAACTCTTCACTTCCCGGGTATCCCAGGACCGACCCGGTCTCGATCTTATGGGCCAATACCTTACTGGGGTCAAGTCCTTCAGGGTTAAATATGCCGCCACTCGAATCGCTTAGTCCAATTATCTTGCACCCCATACTGGATAATGTCATAGCAGCATGTACACCCACATTGCCAAATCCCTGTACCACTACCGTTGCATCCTTTAATGGCATGTCCAGGCTCTTGGCACATTCCCTGAGACAAATAGCAGTTCCCCTGCCCGTAGCTTCAGTTCGTCCTTCACTTCCACCAAGTCCAATGGGCTTTCCGGTCACCACTTCAGGCACTGAATATCCCTGCATGACACTGTAAGTATCCATGATCCATGCCATGGTCTGGGCATCGGTATACATATCGGGTGCAGGTACATCGCGGTAAGGGCCGATGAACTGGGATATTGCAACAGTATAGCGCCTGGTAAGGTGTTCCTTTTCACTAATGGACATTTCCTTGGTGTCGCAGACAATACCGCCCTTGGCGCCGCCGTATGGAATGTCAATAACAGCACATTTCCATGTCATGGCCATAGCCAGTGCCTTGACTTCATCCATTGATACTTCATAGTGATACCTTATACCTCCTTTATACGGGCCTCTGGCATCATTATGCTGGACACGGTATCCTGTAAAGACTTTAATCTTCCCGTTATCCATTGTTAGAGGAAGGGACACAGTATGTATCACCTTAGGATGAATCAGGATTTCATGTATTCCTGGGTCCATTCCCAGTTGGGTTGTGCATATTTCTAACTGGCTGCAAATATTATCGTACGGGTTTTTATTGTCTCCACTCATAGGAATAGCTCCATTTATTGTCAATAAAATTAGAACTGATTAATATAAATACCCTTTTGATTAATTGGAAATTGATAATTACTCCATATCTGCCTGTTTGGCAATGCAGAATTTACATAAAGCTTCACTGTTATCTTCCTGCTTATCCCTGACAGGACAGTAATAATCCTCACCTTTTTTTTCAACAAAATAACCACCAGGAAATGGTGTACCCTCAGGGTGCGGCGGAGTAAGTGTAACAAAAATATTGTACAGCGCGCACATGTAGTACAGCATGGTCATATCCAGGAAGTGCTCATCGGTCTGGTCGTTCAGTTTGCTCTGGAAGTTTTTAAGAAACTCTGTGTATAATTCGATATCCAGTTTTTGGTTATGGTAAGTGTTACCTGAAATAATCGCCTTATAATTCCCAAATAGTTGTTCTCCCATCTTTTTCTTGAACATTTCCTTATACCCGGGAGGAAGATATTTGCTTTCCTTCTCAAGTTGTGCCTGAATTTTCATCAGGTCAAAAACAGTGTAACTATCAAGTTCTTTTTTAAGTATAGATATGAGCGTCTGACTGTCGTGGACTGATTCATGTAGTTCATGGAAGTTTTTCAGTTTCTTAAATAAACTTTCCGCCATTATTGACACCAACCAGAAGGTTTCAACGATTACACTTCAATATCTCGACAGTACCATCACGCATACCCACATAGACCTCATCTGCATTATCAAATATACCATGTTCTATTATACCGGTACAGGCTGACAGTTGCAGTGCCAGTTTCCCAGGCTCAGGTATTTCTCCAAAATCGGCATCTACACAAAGATTCCCGTTATCCGTAATAACAGGTCCGTCCTTTCGCACAGCCATGCGCAATTGAGGATTCCCCCCCAGTTCCATGACCTGCCGCTTAACAAGTTCCAGCGCCTCTGGTATAACTTCCAGTGGTATTGGATGAATCAGTATATCAACCATCTTCTTCTCATCCACCAGCACTATGAACCGCCTGGCTGACCGGGCGACAATCTTCTCATTGGTATGGGCCGCACCGCCACCCTTTATGACAAACAGATTCGCATCCACCTGGTCAGCGCCGTCAAGAGCAATGTCCAGTACCGGGTCCTGGTCCAGGGATGTAAGTGGAATTCCCCATTCAATAGCCAGCATCCGGGATTGGTACGAAGTGGGAATACCTTTTATGTCCAATCCTTCATCGACCCTGCGCCCCAGTGCTTCTATGGCAAAAGCAGTGGTTGAACCGGTACCTAAGCCTACTACCATCCCGTTATCAACCAATGCAGCGGCAGAATCTCCGACTAATTTTTTCTCATTAGTATTTGTTTGTTCAGTTCGGTCCATATTTTTCAATTCCTTTGACCCTGGATTTTCCAATCAGCCTTTGGAACCATCCTACTTCCTTAATCGTCGGCTTATATTCCACCCTTGCAATATTTGCTGCAAGCTTAGTCATTGCAATGGATGCAGGAGATTCTGGAATGTATGTTACAAGTGGGACCATTCTCATGGCGCCCTCTTTTATTTTCAGGTCGTTAGGTATGACAGATAATATATCCAATTCCAGCGTATTCTTAACTTCGGTCATTATTTCATCGAAATCCATTCTTTCAATGCGGTTCAATACTACACCACTGATTGGTGCCTTACCTGCTAATACTTCATGTAATGTGATTGACATATCCTGAAGGCCAAAAGCCAGTGCCAGGTTAGCCATTGCTAGATCTGCATCTATTATTGCAGTTTTTTTCCCCATC
>JAKRWB010000086.1 GCA_022353185.1 ANME-2 cluster archaeon
AAAATCCACCCGCCCCAGTTCACTATAATCCACCCTGTCATAGGAATAAATGTCAATGGTGTAATCCCCGTTCAGCCATGTGGTTGGTATTTGTTTCGAAAAAACTACTTCTGATACTGTTGTGTAAGACCTGGAACGGTCCTCTATCAATTTTAAAAACACAATGTTATCATATGGGTCAGTTATTACCATGACATAGTCCATGGCAACCAGGCGGTACTGGTTGTATGTGATGGGTGTAGTTATCTTAACCATCAATGTACTTTCTGGTACGAATACATTATCTTCCCTAACAATCAACTGGCCATTTCTTTCAGTTACAAAATCAATCTCAGGCATAGGGTTAGCTGATACTGTATTTACATTTATTATGAATGTCAGTAATATAATAACTATAATCTGGATAACATATTGCCTGATAGTAATGGTATAGCTCCTCTCATCAAATTTTTTAGTAATATTTATGTTGGTTCAATTCCATTCGTAATTTATATCAAATATAATTATCTATTTGAAATGGAGTTTCTATGAAGTGGGCAATAGCATTCATTATAATAATTTTGTCATTTACATCAACAGCAGTCAAAGCAACAGACTTTTCTAAATCTGATTGGCATGATGCAATAATTTGTAATCCGTGCCACGAGAGCATCCTTCCCCAATCAGTATCTAAAGAGATATATGATGGATGCATATGCCATTATCCACCAGAGAAACCTGTTTGGAACAATGAGATTGATATTCAATCCATCAGAAAAATCCATGGGAATAAACCTTGTATCCAATGCCATATTAACAGTATAGGCTCACTTACATTGGATAATCTGCACAGGGCACATTATACTACCGATTGTGGGGATTGTCATGGAAATGACAAAATTATAAGACCTGAATATTCAGAGTGTTCTTCGTGTCATAAGTCTGAGATTCATGGTGTTCATAATGACCTTGAAGGTCTGTGTGTTATATGCCATGGTAAATATGGAGAAGATACAGTAAATAACTTCCAATCTGCCAATATGCCAGTAACTGCCGATGTAAGCATGCTTTTGGAAGACAAAAATCGAAAATTCCCGACCATCATAGAAGTGTTAACGTCTTTACTTCAGATAATTAAAATATGATATATGGAGCATAAATCCTTATTTGTAAAGTTAGTTACTCAGTACTAATTTTACATCCATTTCAGTTATCACTCCATTAGAAACCTTTTTAGACTACCACCACACTATTAAGTGACTTACGATTGAGAAGTAATATGACAGGTAACATACTAGAGACCGCATCCTTAATTTTAAAAGAAGGCCCCATCTGCGACCACTGCATGGGCCGGATGTTCGCCAAGCTCTCCACAGGATTGTCCAACGACCAGCGTGGAGCTGCAGTAAAACTAACTCTTGCAATGGAAGCGGACCTAACACGCAACGAGACCTCAGACGATTCCATGCTAAAGTTGCTATCACATAGCAGCATCCATGCCAGGAAAAGCCTGAAAATGGACAGTACACTTGATAAATGCTGGGTATGCAACGGCCTGTTCGAACAGCTTGATGCCTGGGCTGACCGAGTGGTCGATGCCCTTGATGGTTATGAATTTGATACATTCCTTATTGGCACCCGTCCATCAGGTCTGCTCATCGAGAACGAGGAGATACTATGGGCCGCATCAGGTACAGGATGGTCAGAACCCCTGAAAACCGAGATGAACCGTGAAGTAGGCAGGCGTGTAGAGGCCAGGCTCGGCAAAAAGGCCGACCTTAAAACCCCACACATCACAGCACTGCTGGACATAAACCGTGAGAATGTAGAACTTGAAATACGCTCACTGTATATTTACGGCCGGTACCGCAAAATGGTACGCGGCATACCCCAGACCCGCTGGCCATGTCGGGAATGCCGCGGCCGGGGGTGTGAGCGCTGTAATTTCACAGGAGCCATGTACCCCGAATCAGTGGATGAACTTATCAAACCCGAAGTGCTAAAAGCTACCGAGTCTGTAGATACCGTATTCCACGGTGCGGGCCGGGAAGATATAGATGCCCTGATGCTGGGTAGCGGCAGACCCTTTATTGTCGAAGCCGAGGAACCACTGCGCCGCCACATTGACCTTACCAGGCTACAGCACAGGATTAACCGCCATGCAGCAGGTAAAGTTGAAGTCGAGGGACTCAAATTTGTGTCTCACCGGGCAGTTGAAGCCATCAAACAGGCAAAAGCAGATAAAGTTTATAGATTAAGAGTTACATTTAAGGGTCAGGTATCTAAAGAAAAGCTTATATCAGCTATTGACGTACTTGCCCGAACTCCCATAAACCAGAGAACACCTACAAGGGTATCCCACCGCAGGGCTGACCTCGAACGGGTGCGCACGATACACAATATAGAACTGGAACAAATATCCCCCGACGGCCTGAAAGCCACCATAGTGGTAAACTGCCAGGGAGGACTATACGTGAAAGAACTGGTATCCGGGGACGAAGGCCGTACAATACCCAACCTTACCCAGGGTCTGGGTGTTGAGGCAAAAGTTACCGAACTGGACGTAATAAAAGTAGAAGAAACATTCATTTAACTTAATTGGAGGATATAACATTGTCAAAATCACACGGCGAGAGAAGGAAAACCAGATATAAATTAAAGAAATCCGTGCGGGAAAGAGGGCTCAGCCCCATATCACGTGCCATCCAGGAATTTGAAGTTGGACAATCTGTCCACATAAAACTGGACCCCAGTGTTCATAGAGGTATGTCCAATCCAAAATTCCATGGCAGGACTGGTAAAGTACTCGGACAAAGAGGCCGTGCATACATTGTAGCAGTCAGTGACGGGAACGCCACAAAACAGGTAATCCTGTTCCCGCAGCATCTGCGCCCCCAGTTATGATTACGGATACACAGGTATCCAGGTAGTTTTCTATGATAGTTAAACAGGTATTTGACGAGAAAATGTTGACCATTGCAGAAGCAAAGGAAATTCTGGTAGATATCAGGGAGACCCGTGCTGAAATGGAAATGGAACTGGGATATGAACTCAGAAGAGCTATCAACCATGCAGAACATTCCTCCAAGACAAACGGAGCCAGTTCCAGGAAATTGGTGGAAGAATTGCTCAAACTGGAGAAAATGAAACCAGAGATTGCATTCCGTCTTGCCGATATAATGCCCACTTCTTTTGATGAGATACGGTCAATATATGCCAAGGAAAGATTCACGCTCTCCGAAGACGAACTCACACATATTTTAGATACTGTTACTGCCGCCTATTAGATTAGTCACCTGAAAAATGTAAAAGCTTATATGCAATGCTATGCATAAAATTTGAATATAATTTGTAAAAAATATATATTTGGATATAAGGTTGGGAGTGGATAGGTATGGTATTGGATAAAAAACCTCGAAGTGAAGATTGGGCATATGTATTGGATTATTTACCCTATGGAAATCCAGAGGATTCCAGACCATTGCACCAGAAAAAACCACTGGTACAGGCAGTAGGTGAATCACATTTCGTGCTTATGGAACTGATGCCAAAAGGGGGAGCTGTACCTGGAACCCAGGACAAGGTGTATCTCGGTGAAGGTGACCGGGATATTATCGACCATGTCAAGCGCAGAATAAACTACAATGAACTCACCCATGGAGCACAACTTGAACTACCATATATCCTGGAAAGCGTTATAGCTGGAAACGAACCCAAATATGTCCGTTTCTTCAGTGATGCTTACCCCATAACAAACAGGCTTCACATGCTGGAACTACTTCCCGGTATCGGCAAGAAACTTATGTGGGGCATCATAGATGAACGAAAAAAGGGAGAATTCCACAGTTTCAAGGAACTCACAAACAGGGTTAAGGGCCTGCACACTCCCGATAAACTGATAGTTCATAGGATAATTGATGAATTAAAGGACGAGAACGTAAAGTACCGTATTTTCACAACCCCGCCAAAGCCTCGTAGTCACAGCCGATGAAGCCCAGGCTTGGACAACATTTCTTAATTGACCCGCGTATACTTGAGAGGATAATCCGCTACGCAGACCTGAAAGTTTCAGATACCGTTCTGGAAATCGGAGGGGGTAACGGCATTCTTACAAAGAGACTGGCCGAAGCTGCCGGTAGTGTAGTTACCATCGAGCTGGACCGCGACCTCGCAGATGGACTGGCATTAATGTGCAGGGATTCCAATGTATCCGTGATACACGGGGATGCACTGAAGGTCAAGCTGCCATATTTTAACAAGGTAGTGTCAAACTTACCCTACCAGATATCTTCTGAAATTACCTTCCGGTTGCTTGATACCGGATTTGAATATGCCGTTTTGATGTACCAGTTGGAGTTTGCAAAACGCATGCTAGCTGCCCCTGGAACTTCTGATTACAGCAGACTTTCAGTGACGGCACAGTACCATGCCTACATCGAAATGCTGGAAAATGTACCCCCTTCAGCATTTAAACCTCAACCCAGGGTTCAATCCGCCATATTAAAACTCACACCCAGGGAAGCGCCATATCATGTCAACGACCTGGATTTCTTTAACAGATTGTTAAAAGTAGTATTCGGACAACGCAGGAAAATGTTGAAAAATTCCATCACTTCTGCGATATCCGTATTGGGTATTCCAATCGATAATATAACACGACTGGATGAAGTAATACTGCAACGCCGCCCTGAAACCCTCACACCACAAGAACTGGCTGAACTCTGCAACATCATCAGGGATGAAATATGACATCCATCAACTACCGCAATAAAACCGTGCAGATATTACCAAATGTTTATGAACCGGCTGAGGACAGTTTCCTGTTGGTTGATGCACTGCTGGAAATTATAGAGGACAAGAACAGTTTGCTTGAAGTAGGTTGTGGCAGCGGCATTGTTTCAGTATTTGCAAAAGACCACTGCCCAAAAGTGGTGGCTACTGACATCAACCCATATGCAGCACATTGTGCCCGGCTCAATGGTATAGACGTCATAAGGACAGACCTGTTTACAGGTATAAGGGGCACCTTTGACATAGTGGTTTTTAACCCACCATACTTGCCTACATCAGAAGATGAGCATGTAGGGGGCTGGGATGACATTATGCTTAATGGCGGCCCTGACGGCAGGGACACTATCAGGCGGTTTGTAACAGAAGTGGGAACACATCTCAACCCGAGCGGACAGGTATTGATGTTAATATCCTCGCTTACAGGCATAAAAGAAGTATGCAACCTGATGCAGGGTGCAGGTATGTCTGTAAAAAAAGTAGCAGAATCGAGGCATTTTTTTGAAAAACTGGTAGTATTGAAAGGCCTTATAGATTCTAAAAATCAAGTATAGGTTCAAATCTCAACAATCTTATACTTATCAATATCAGTCCTATGTCCCCAGACATTTCCCACATTGATCTCTATATTATTCATAGAGAGTATTTTTCTCGTGGTATTGGACAAAGTATTGTAATAAGATACGGGGAGCTGAATCATTTTGATTTTCGGATTTTTGCGGATTATATTGAATATATCCTTTTCTGATGGTCTGAAACAAAAATGGATATTATCATCCTTGGATGTTATCTCTTCCACATCTTTTTCAGAAGCCACTACACGAAATAATACTTCCATAATAACTACCTGTAGTCTTTAACACTATTTATAATTTTTGAGTAGTATAACTTAAAGGTATATCATCTTCGTATCGATAATACCTTTTACACCCCGAATTTCATCAAGAATGTTCTCATTGACCTCTGAATCTACATTGAGCACCATAATAGCTGTGCCGCCTGCCTTGATGCGCCCCACCTGCATGCCAGCAATGTTGATATCATGCTTACCCAACACAATACAGCACGGTCCGATAATGTTAGGGTGGTCTTCATGCAAAGCTACCAGCATGTGTCCGGATGGCAGCACATCTATGCTGTATTCATTTAACTGCACGATCCTGGGATTAGTACCGACCATTGTGCCCGCCACTGTCTTTACAGTGCCGTTGTTGTACAGGCGTATCATGATCAGGTTAGAGTAACTCTCAGAGGTCTTGGACTTTGATTCAATTACCTTTATCTTGCGCTCCTTAGCTATCACCGGCGCATTAATATAATTCACTGATGACCCCATGGCAAATTCCAGCACTCCTTTAAGTGCAGCTACGGTCACTGGCCCGGTATCCCTATCTGCAATCTCGCCACTGTAGGACAACTCGATGCGCTCGTATTTATTTTCCATCAACTGCGCAGCCAGTCTACCTATCTTCTCAGCCAGTGGCAGGTAAGGCTGAAGCACTTTCATGACTTCCTGCTTTACGTATGGCATGTTGATGGCGTTCTGGACAGGCAGTCCTTTACTGAAATTTATAATCTGCTCTGCCACATCCACTGCTACGTTAACCTGTGCCTCCTGTGTGGAAGCTCCCAGGTGCGGCGTGACTATGATATTATCCTGCTCAAGCAAAGGTGACCCAAGGGGTGGCTCGTTTACAAATACATCAATGGCAGCACCTGCAACTTTACCGCTGGCAACGGCTTCGGCCAGGGCTTCCTCGTTGATTATACCGCCACGGGCACAGTTAATGACACGAAGGCCTGGTTTAGCCATTTCAAATTGTTCTTTATCTATGAGGTTCTTTGTATCTTTGGTGAGTGGCGTGTGTACGGTGATGTAATCAGAATTTAACACAATATCATCTACAGTGGTGAGCGTAACGCCAAGTTCCTCGGCCCGCTCTTCACTGATGAACGGATCATAGGCCAGGATGTTCATCTTCATACCCTGGGCACGTGCAGCCACCTCGGCACCAATCCGCCCCAATCCAACGACACCCAGTGTCTTACCCCTGACCTCAACACCCGTGAATGTCTTGCGGTCCCATTTCCCTGATTTGAGGGATTGGTTTGCCTGCGGGATGTTCCTTGAAAGTGACATCATCATGGCAATGGTATGCTCGGCAGCCGATATCATGTTGCCTTCTGGAGCATTTATCACAATAATGCCGTGTTGGGTGGCGGCTTCTACATCTATGTTATCTACACCCACACCAGCACGCCCGATAATCTTCAGGTTTGTAGCGGCTGTGATGATATCCCGTGTCACCTGGGTCTGGCTCCTGACCACCAGGGCGTCATATTCCCCGATACAGCCCTTCAGTTCATCAGGACTCATGCCTGTCTTAATGTCAACATCAACTTCCTTTTTCAATATCTCAATACCTTTGTCTGAAAGGGAATCACTAACCAGAACTTTCATTACATGTCCTCCAATATCTACCTTAAATTTGGATTGTAAATATTACTCTTAGCACTTGATTGTTTCGTTAGGGATTTTAGTAATTTATTCCAAAGATTACGTGGTGTATTCGGCATTGATACGCACGTAATCGTAGGACAGGTCGCATCCCCAGGCAGTGGCGCTCCCATTATCCAGTCCCAGGTCCACACTGATTATAATCTCTTCCGAGCCCATGATGTCCTCAAGCGTCCCGGATGGAACTTCCAGTATCCTGCCCCCATTTACCAGTTCAGCAGATTTGTCCTTGCCTGCAAATGCCAGGCTTATGCGGTCAGGTTCCACCTGTGCACCTGAATATCCCACAGCTGCCACCACCCGGCCCCAGTTAGGGTCACGTCCGAATATTGCCGATTTCACCAGGGGTGAGCGAACAATGGCCTTTGCAACCAGTACCGCATCGCTGTGGCTGGCAGCCCCCTTTACCCTGGTTTCGATGAGCCGGGTAGCACCTTCACCATCCCTGGCTATCATCCGGGCAAGGGTGATGCATACCTTATCAAGTCCGGCCTGGAATTCGTCAGGGTCAGGTATGCCCGAATGTCCGGTAGCAGTTATCAGTGTCATGTCATTGGTGCTGGTATCGCCGTCCACCACCACCATATTAAAACTCTTATCCACGGCAGAGTGCAAACACTGCTTCAATGTTACCGAATCCAGGACGGCATCAGTATAAATAAATGCCAGCATGGTACCCATATTTGGTTCTATCATACCACTACCTTTGGCAATGCCCCCGATACGTGTACCGTCGGAGAGCTCCACAGCTACTTCTTTTGTGAAAGTGTCAGTGGTCATGATGGCCTTTGCAGATTGTGCACTGCCCTCATGACTATTAGTCAGAGCTTTTTCAACCTGGTTTAACTGGGACTGTATAATGCTCATATCAAGCCTGTGGCCTATGATACCTGTGGACGCAACACCCACACTCTTTTCATCAATTCCCAGTTTATCAGCTGCAAGTGCAGCCATTGTTCTGGCATCCTCAATACCTTCCAAACCTGTGAAAGCATTGGCATTACCGCTGTTCACAATAACAGCAGACAGTTTACCCCCTTCAAGATTCTGTCTCGTAAGAATAAGAGGTGCGGCAATAACCCGGTTTCGGGTGAATACACCTGCTGCATTGCCATAGGCGCTAATCAAGGCAAGACCGTACTTGCCCTGCTTTACACCCCATGCACTGACACCCTTAACGGCACAGATACCGCCTTTAATCTCTTTCACACAGAACCCCCAATCAGGCAGACAGTGCCATACCAGAGATAATGTCCTGGCGGGTAACAAACCCTGCAAGTTTGCCGTCGTCCAGTACTGGCATCCGATTGATTTTATGTTTAACCATCCTCGATGCCACCGTTTCAAGGCTATCTGAAACGTCTGCAGTCACAACCGGTCGGCTCATCACATCCGAAAGTTTCTTGGAACCAACATCATCAAGGGCATGTTTTGCTTCCTCCCAGCTGATAAGTTCCCGCAGGGGCACCTCGATAACCTCAAATGGACTTGGCAGCCACAACTGGCTGGACTTTTCAGGTACTTGAAGTAACTTAAGAATATCACTTCCGGTGACCATACCCACCACCCTGTCATCTTCCACCACAGGGATGCCACTTATCTTATGTTTCCTAAGCAGCAGCGCAGCATGTTTTACCGGTTCATCCGGGCTGCATGTTATTACATTTCTTGTCATTATTTCTTTTATCTGCATGATAATTACTTCCTACGGAAAAATTGCCGGGTTCCACAATCCTGTGGTCTCATCAAGCCCGAACATCAGGTTCATGTTCTGGACCGCCTGTCCCGATGCCCCTTTTACCAGATTGTCTATGGCAGATACCACGACCAGCCGCTGTCCGTCAGCGTCCATCTCTAACCCGATGTCGCAGAAATTAGAGCCACGTACAGGGCCAAGCATGGGAATACCATCCAGGAGCCTGACAAAGGGCTTGTCGGCATAGAACTGCTGGTAGATATCAGCCACCTGTGATGGGTCTGTCTCTGCTTTCAGGAACAGGTGAGCAGTGGTCAGGATGCCCCTGACTGAAGGGATGACGTGGGGTGTGAAATTGACCTTGATGTTACTGTCCAGGCGACCCAGTTCCTGCCTCATCTCAGCACCATGGCGGTGGGTGGTGAGTTTGTATGCCTGTATGTTCTCTGCCATGTTTGGATAATGGGATACCTGGCTCGGCTCGGCGCCGGCTCCTGATATGCCGCTTTTGGAATCAAACACTACCCGCTCAATAAGTCCTGCTGCGGCCAATGGTGCGGCAGCCAGAATGGCTCCGGTCGGGTAACAGCCGGGATTTGCGACAAATGAGGCATCGTGCACCTCGGGATGTAGTTCAACCAGCCCGAAGACAGCATTGCGGGGTGCCTTGTGCTTAAGTCCGTACACTTGTTCAAAAACACTGGGTGGCAGCCGGTAATCTGCACTGAGGTCTATCACTTTTGTCCCTGAATCCAACAACTCTGGCACCACATCCATGGCGCTGCCGTGGGGTACTGCAGTGAACACAACATCGCACTGACCTGCCACCTCGCCAGCATCAAGGTTTTGGAACTTCAGGTCTGTAAAGCTATTCAGGTGGGGATGGGTCTGGCTCACCTGTTTGCCGTCAAGGCGGCGCGATGTGGCACATACCACTTCTGCCTGGGGGTGACTACCCAGCAGGCGCATAAGTTCGCCGCCAGTGTAGCCGGATGCACCGATAATCCCTGCGCGTATCATGATAACTTCTACTATTCTCAAGGATAATTAATGTTGGGATATTTATACCGTGAAGCACAATATTCGGGTATGCTAAGTAACAGTTATATTCACATTCCCCGCATTGGCGCTTCCACCGAACAGAAGATATGGGCCACTGGGATACGGTCGTGGGATGAGTTTTGCGATAACCACTGTAAAATCGACATGTCGCAATCAAAAATAAAACAACTGCTTGAAGGTATTGAACAATCCAGGCAGCGGCTTGAAGCATCTGACTATAACTATTTTGCCAGTACCCTGCCATCAAACGAACACTGGCGGGCATACCAGCATTTCAAAACAGATACATTATTCCTGGATATTGAAACTACCGGACTGTCCCAGGACCGGGATGAAATAACAATGATCGGGGTGTACGGTGGCGGCGAGAGTCGGGTGTTCATAAACGGAATCGACCTTGATGAGTTTCCAAAGGTACTGGAAGGCTGCAAGACCATTGTTACTTTCAATGGCGCGCGGTTCGACCTGCCATTTATCTCCCGGTATTTTCCAGAAATATGCTTCGACCAGTTGCACATTGACCTCATGTATCCCTTGCGCAGGATAGGTTTGTCAGGGGGACTTAAACATATCGAGACCGTGCTGGGCCTTGCAAGGAGCACTGAGACAACAGGTCTTACAGGATTTGATGCTGTAAGATTATGGTACAAGTACAAACGAGGCGACCAGGGCGCACTGGACACTCTTGTGAAGTATAATCTGGAAGATATTTCTAATCTTGAGACAATAATTGACCTGACTTACGACCGTATGGTGCAAAATGCGTATGGCCATGGCGACATGAATGGGTAAATTTATATACGATAACCGTATTTTAAATAATAACAAACAGTATATTTTAAAACATTTAGCAGGGGATGCAAAAATGGACGTTTTTTGGACAATATATAATACATTAGATGAGATTGGAAGAAGAGAACTTATAAAAAGATTGATGGTCAGACCTCTTAAGACCCACAATATCGATTAAGTTCACGGACAAACAGGTAGCCTGTGTAAAAACCACAGGTTTTAATCTGCAGGCCACCCATCTATAGTCTTGATGACCGATATTCCGCCAGACCATCCGAGATACTTCTCTTTGATGACAAGGCATCGTATAGTCAGTGGTGTGGAAAAAGGCATTACCAGCCAGGAAGGGCTGATAGCACAGGGCAGGGGCGAAGCTTTTGATTATCTTATCGGTGAGGAAACACTACCCTCTGCCCGGGCTGCTGAATATGCTGCCTCGGCTATGATACTTCTGGCTAAAAGACCAGTTATTTCAGTGAACGGCAATGCAGCAGCCCTGGTGCCTGCCGAACTGGTGCAGCTTTCAGAAATAACAGGCGTGCCCCTGGAAGTGAACCTGTTCTACAGGACCGAGGAGAGGGTATTGAATATTATCAAGCACCTGCAGGCTCACGGAGCAGGACAGGTGCTGGGAGCCCAGCCTGATGCAGCCATTCCCGGCCTGACATCTAAAAGGAGTAAAGTTTGCCGCAGTGGAATCTATTCGGCAGATGTGGTGTTCGTGCCACTGGAAGATGGTGACAGGTGCGAGGCTTTGGTTGGAATGGGAAAACAGGTTATTGCAGTGGACCTGAACCCCTTGTCCAGAACAGCACAACAGGCCACCATCTCTATTGTGGATAATGTGGTCAGGGCAGTACCCAACATGGTTGAAATGGTTAGGGAATTAAAGGGCAGGGATGAAAATTATCTACAGGGAGTCGTGATGGATTTTGATAATAAGAAAGGACTTGCTGATGCTATGGATTCAATTTCCAGACATTTAATTAAAATTGATTGACTAACACTAATTGACTATTATTAATCAACTTCAACTACCTCAACCGGTTTAACACAGCCATCCCATTCAAATCCATTTATCCCGTCAACACCGATAATGACCCACAGGGTCTGGTAGTTTTCCATACTTTGCCTATCCCACGCTGAAGGACTTGCTTTTGAATGAGGATGGGTATGGTACACTCCTACAATTTCCATCCCCTCTTCATCCGCCCGGTTCCAGGCTTCATAATGTTCCTTTGAATCCAGTTCAAAACTCCTGTCGGACGGTCTTGAGTTCTTAATTGGCAAAACAATCTCAACAATGATGCTACTTTGCTCCTTCATGCCAATAAGCACACCACATGCCTCATTAGGGGCATGGATTGTCAGTTCATCATCAAGCAGCCTGATATGGTCATATCTAAGCCGCACGTCAGTCATAGTATCAGCCAATTCACATGTCGATATGAGGATTTATGTCACAACCAGTACAGGGCAGGCACATGGTCTGGGACACATCAGCGCGCAGGCCGTGTTCATCCAGTACACGGCGTAATATTTTAGTCAGTTTTAACAATCTGGTTGCAGTAGGGCGCTGTATATCAATCTCCCCCTCACGCAATGGATGCATACTGGCAGCCCTGATAATAGGCACAACGTCCATTGAAGTCAGCTCTTCCAGCCCTGCTTCCACAGTCTCGTCTGTTTCACCCAGACCCACTATGAAATTAGAAAATACCCGGTTCCTGCCAAACATGCTGACCGCTTCTGTTAGACTATCCTTGATAAAGTCCAGGTCCATGCCAGGGCAAACCCGGTCGAATATCTCCCTGTCCATGGTCTCGACATTATATTTTATCTCCACAGCTCCGGCTGCCTTTAGCAACCGCGTTGAATCTGCAGTGGGGTAGACCGACACACCAATAGGCACATCATATTTAACGAGAGCCCTGATGGCTTCAACAGCCCGGTCAACTTCGTTCTCGGAAGTATCTGCTACACCCGATGTGATTGAGATGGCTTGCAGTTTTCCGCTTTTGCTGGCCTCATCCACCATGCCTACGATCTTGTCCAGGCTTTTAATATCGCCTGACAATTTTGGTACCGGACAATATTTGCAGTCGAAGACACACCGTTCACTGATAGTGATATATGCCTGTCCAGGACAGTGGATGAGTTCCTCTTCCAGTTGTCCTCGCACCAGTTCTTTGCCGCCTTTTAGTATCACCACATCGCCATTATCGTCTACAGCCCTTAGCGGAGCCCCGTCATCAACCGATAGCCTGACCCTGTGCCCATTCCAATTGAAGAAAAAAGCAGTGTTGCCCGCCCCCGGACCAGCAGTCGGAATAGTAATATTACCCAGCAATACCCTGTCGATATCCACAGCACCCACAGCCAGGAGTTCGGCTTTTATTTCTGCATCTGTCATAAACAAAACATTCCTTATTGACTCTGATATTTGATATTTAATAATAC
>JAKRWB010000726.1 GCA_022353185.1 ANME-2 cluster archaeon
CTGAGATGGTTGAAGAGTAAAACTCTTCATCCATTAACTCTTTTTACCTGATATGGATATAGGCCAGGGTCTCAGAAAACGAACTCTTGAATTAACATCTATAGCAACGGCTGTAGTCATCTGGGAGATTGCTGCAAGGATTATTGACATAAAATATATCCTGCCCAGTTTCACCAGCGTTGCATCAGCTTTCATTGGACTTGTTCAGGAGGGTGAACTCTACCGCGATATCCTGACAAGTCTCAATTACTTTGTAATAGGTATCGGACTGGCCATACTGGTAGGCATACCAATAGGCACTTTGATGGGATGGTTCAAAAGCATTGACAGGGTAGTGGACCCCATCATCGAGATGATAAGACCCATCCCGCCCCTGGCCTGGATAACTTTTGCCATTCTTTGGTTCGGGCTCACCAAATACGCGGCAGGGTTCGTAATTTTCATAGGGGCGGTATTCCCTATAATTATCAATACTTACACTGGATTCAAGAATACACCCCGGGTGCTGGTGGAATCAGGAAAGGTATTGGGGTGTGTCAGGAATATAGATATTATCTACAGGATTGCACTGCCCTCAGCCCTTCCTTCAATTGCCACTGGTATCAGGGTGGGTATGGGCGTGGGCTGGATGTGCGTAGTTGCAGCTGAACTTTTCGGAGTCAGTACATACGGTCTCGGCTGGAAGATATGGCACTGGAACGATTTGCACCATATGGACATGGTACTCACATATATGCTTGTTCTCGGTATGATTGCACTGATGATAGACAGGCTTTTCAGGTATCTGGTAGAGGAATGGTGGCTTAAATGGCAGTCAGGCGTGGTTGTCTGACCTGGTGATACAATGCTTTCAATAAAAAACATCAATAAGACATATCACTCTGAAGAGGGGGATGAAGTCCTGGCGCTTTCAGATATTAACCTGGAGATGAAAGATAAGGAATTCGTTTGCTTTATCGGGCCGTCGGGATGCGGGAAGACCACACTGCTCAGGATTATAGCGGGACTCGAAAAACCGGACTCTGGCACGATTACCGTACACGGCGAACACATAAAGGGACCCGGACCTGACAGGGGCATGGTGTTTCAGGAATACTCGTTGTTCCCGTGGCGAACGGTGCTTAAGAACATCACCTTCAGCCTGGAGATGAAAAAAGTCCCAAAAGGTCAGCGTGAAGATATTGCCAGGCGGCACCTGGAACTGGTAGGGTTGTCAAAGTTCGCTGACAGTTATCCTCATGAACTGAGCGGGGGAATGAAACAGCGCGTGGCTATAGCCAGGGCGCTGGTCAACGACCCAAATGTTTTGTTAATGGACGAACCCTTTGGTGCCGTGGATGCACAGACACGAAACAGACTCCAGCAGGAACTACTGAAGATTTGGGAACGGGACAAAAAGACGTTATTATTCATTACCCATAGTGTGGATGAGGCAGTATATCTGGCAGACAGGGTGGTAGTATTCACATCGCGCCCGGGAAGGATTAAGGAGATATTCAAAATTGACCTGCCAAGGCCACGTGACAGAACCAGTGTAGATGCAAATATGTACCGTGAAAGTTTATTATCCTCACTGGGTGCTGAGATAAAAAATGCAATAGACTAATATAATTTTAAGGTAATATATTAAATAACTGTTATTTGAAAAATGGTGACATTATGGAATTATCGGTTCAGCTAATAAATATCAAAGTAGGCAAACACAAAGTTGTATTGAATATTCTTGACGCAAAAGAACTGGGTGTGATGGCAGGTGACCGGGTAAAATTGAAAGACCACGGTTACATTACTGCTATTGTGGATACCACTGACGATATAATTCCCCAGGGTACTATCGGGGTATATCACGAGATAATGGAACACATCAATGACGCCCTTACACTTGAGATCACAGCAGCAACAAAACCCGCATCTGTGAAGACCATCAAACACATCATGGACGGTGGAAAATATACCAGGGAAGATATGTATGACCTGGTGAATGATATTGTAAAAGAAAATCTCAGCGACATTGAGATGACTGCATTTATCACAGCTTCCCACATGAACTGCCTGTCTGCCGAGCAGACTGAATGGCTGACCAGGGCAATGATAGATACCGGGGAGAAAATTGAGTTCGATACCCACCCCATCATGGACAAGCACAGTATTGGCGGTGTGCCGGGGAACAAGATATCACTGCTCATCGTACCTATTGTTGCAGCAGCGGGACTGCTGATTCCAAAGACCAGCAGCCGGGCTATAACAGGGGCAGGGGGCACGGCAGACCTGATGGAGATACTGGCGCCTGTTGCATTCAATGCTGACGAGATAAAATCAATGACTGAAAAGGTAGGCGGCGTTATTGTCTGGGGCGGTGCCACCAATATTGCGCCTGCTGATGATAAACTTATTAGAGTAGAATACCCGCTGTCACTGGACCCGAGCAGCCAGCTGCTGGCAAGCATCATGGCAAAAAAAGGCGCCGTGGGCGCGGACTGCGTGGTCATAGACATCCCGACCGGTTCAGGTACTAAGATACCTGACGTGGAACAGGGCAGGGCAATGGCCCGCGGCCTCATTGACCTGGGAGCAAGGTTGGGCATGCAGGTGGAGTGTGCTATGACCTATGGTGCATCCCCTATAGGCAGAACCGTGGGCGGTGGGCTGGAAGTGGTAGAGGCCTTGAAGGTGCTTGAATCCATGGAAGGTCCCAACAGCCTTATCCAGAAGAGTGTTGGTCTGGCCGGACTGATGCTTGAGATGGGCGGGGCTGCAAGCAGGGGCGATGGCAGGAATATGGCTTATGAGATATTAAAATCAGGAAAGGCCCTGGAAAAAATGCGAGAGATAATTGAGATACAGGGTGGCAATCCTGGTATAACTTCAGGCGATATAATCATAGGGGACAAGACCGCCCAGATATTTGCACCGTCTGATGGGTATATAGTTGAGTTCCATAACAAACGCATTGTAGAGATTGCAAGACTGGCAGGGGCACCTAACGATGAAGGGGCAGGTGTATTGATACACAAGAAGAAGGGCGAGACCGTAAAGAAGGATGAACCTATACTGTCTATATATTCTGAAAAGGAATGGAAATTAACCAACGCCATTAACAGCGCTAAAAAGGATTATCCCATAATTGTGGAAGGAATGTTGCTGGAAACCGTACGTGGACAAAGGGAATTGTAGTTCAAGCTTCCAGATAATCTTCCTTTTTCGTGGAATGCTGTTTGACCAGGTCTTTTTCCAGTTTAAATGAGTAAAAAAAGACCATTGAGCCTTCCGGTACATCACTCCAGAGACTGGCATCCACACAACCCACTCCAAACTCCTCTACAAGACCTTCATAGGTGGCTGCCTCGATCTTATCGATGTTTATTGCAAAATCTTCAAGTCGCTTTGTTTGGTTGTTCTTTACACGGTAAACGCCTTTGTTGTAGAATTTCGAAGAAACAAAGGTACAGGTACCGTTATCAAGGACCTCCTCAATTCTGAAAGGGTCCAGATCTATATTATTCCCCACTCTTGATATGTCAAGCTTTTCTTGCACGTTGTCACCACCAAAAAGATTAAACCTACTACTGCATGGTATTTCTATTGTAATATAGCCTATTTAAATCATGCGTTTTTGAGCATAAATAAGTTTAATATCCTTGCCAGACATATTAATTAATAGAATTGATGTCTCGATTCGGGGTGAGATTTTATGAGTGAAAGAAAATATTCGATTGAATCCAAGCGCTACATGGGTGATAACGGCAAAATGACATTTGACAGCTGGATCACTTCAGCCAATGTCATTGAAGTAAAACACGAGAAGCAGTACATTGTGTTCTTCCCACTGGAAGGAGAATGTGCAGGTAAGAAACACTATATACCATTCTCAAATATTCATATCGTACGCGAATTATAGTAGTTGAAATGTGCTGGGTGACAAAATCACCCAGGTACCTCTAACTTAACAGACTCATTGGGTCTGGTATACCAGGGCAGCGCAGCCAGTGCACCTATTACACCGTTGCCGTCCAGCCATATCTGGACCTGCTTTGACCTGGCCGTTTCCAGGGCATATTTTTTTGTGAGGATTCTTGTTCTGCATTCTCTGCTGTAATCTTCAAGAGGCGAAGCATCGAAATCGTCCAGTACTACCATACCGGTTTCGGTGGAGACACTATACTGTTCCAGGGCAGATTTGATATCCTCAAGCAGGGCCTTTTTAGAATTAATATTGAGGCATGCGAATTCCAGCACGGTTGATACACAGTTCTGGGTCTTGGCAGGGGCCGGGAACAGCTGCACCAGGGCATGTGATAGGTATTTTGCCTCGTCACGGTCCATTGCTGATGCAATGTTATGGGCCAGGGACCAGGTGGCACCTTCTTCTTTGTTATCGGTATCGTCAATGCCCACCAGCACCCGTTCATACCTGGGCACTATGATGGTACCTTTTGCGGCTCTTCCGCCGCCAGACTCGGATATTTCTGAGCGCAGCACGCCCTTGCTCCTGGCACGGCACACGGTGGCACCCACGCCCCCGCCGCCCAGGCCCGCATAGGTGATGGCAACTTCATTGCCTGATACTTCCACCGATTCTATACCGGCGGCAGCTACCGAGGCTTCAAGTTTGAGTGGTTCGGTCCCGGTCCTGGTGCGGTAGCGTATCATATTGCCCACTGATATTACATTTTCTATCAGGGGACTGCTGGCATAGTGGTGCATTGTCCAGGCCGAGCCGCCGTAGCAGTTTGATTGCTCTATGATATCGACATGTCTGTTCTCGCGGTCGCATACTGCATATATTCCTGTGTAGGTTACAGTATAAGGGTCATTGAGGTTCATCATTCTACCTTAGGATACGGGATTATTTAATTCTTTACTGGTTTTGAGTTCGCTAAGCCGGGCTGGGCCAGGAATTTTCAACAGTATCTGGTCAGACATCTTCTACAAAGATTATCTTCACGACTTTTGTGAGAGCGCGACCCATGTGTTTATCTTTCTCACCTGCTGGTATGAACATTCCATCACATGTATTGAACACAACCTCGTTCCCGCCAAAGTTCACTTCCAATCGGCCCTCCAGAATATAGCCGATATGTCCTCTGATACACCAGTCGGTTTCGGTAAACTCATCAGTAAACTCCACTAAACGTAATTGCCTGCCGTTTTGTCTATAAATTTTGGATCTAACACCTGCTGCCTGCATTTCCCATGGGATAGCTGAGAGATCAATTTACAATTAGGCCATATGACCCCCTCTTCACAACACATATAAGTGTGCTATGTGAAAAGCATTTCGAATTCAAAAGAGGAGGTAACGCCAGTGAAAACGATTAGAAACACATCCGAGAGATTAAATGCCAAGACGCTTGAT
Organism: ANME-2 cluster archaeon; assembly: GCA_022353185.1. GTDB lineage: Archaea > Halobacteriota > Methanosarcinia > Methanosarcinales > Methanocomedenaceae > Methanocomedens_B. The sequence goes on from JAKRWB010000726.1 coordinate 5,357, forward strand.
TAAATGTTCATCAATATGGTCGAACAAGGATATGACTGTCCACCATTCGTATCCAGTGCCATATTGCAGACAGCGAAATCCGTATTCAGTCCAGATCAATGTAATCCTGACATTCTGAACGTGGGACAAATTAAGATTTTGGGAATTTCCAGCTCAGAACCTGCTGGAAAGCCCTTAACGGACTGTCAAATGAAAACAGCGGTTGTAACGCTTGATGCCGGAAAAGAAGATGAAGACATCAGGAATAAGTACGGGCTTGTTGCCCTACGACAAGTGAGACTCTCCAGAACCGCACACGAAGCATGGGACCAAGGTATCTCACTCACACAGGAAGACCTTGCATTCAAACTCCTGAATTGCAGCATCAGAACAGTAAGACGTGATCTCAAGGAACTTGCAAAGCGAGGTGTGATTGTTCCAACACGGGGACAACAAAAGGATATCGGTCCTGGCATATCCCATCGTGTCGAAATCGTTAGACTCTACATAGAGAGACAAACTTATACTGAAATTGAAAGGAGAATGAAGCACTCACTAACGGCGATCAAGCGTTATATAGTAACCTTCTCCCGTGTTGCATATCTTACCGAAAAGAGCTACCCAACAAAAGAAATCGCTTTCTTTGTCCAGATATCTGAACGATTGGCAGGAGAATATCAAGCGTTATATCGTCAATACAAAGAAGATTCGTATCGTCTTCAAATTAAATGGTAAATCGAATAATATATTTTTACGGAATCTTTGACAAGATATACTTTTTTCGAATA
>JAKRWB010000087.1 GCA_022353185.1 ANME-2 cluster archaeon
GGCGCGCCTTTGAGATACTCAACCTCGGCAAGTACGAGCGCCAGCACTATATTGGCGTCAACCCCAACCTGCGGGAAGAGGAAAAGCAGAAACAGCTTGAAGCAAAGGAAAAACATTTTGTTGAACTCATCCTCCACGCCTACCGCGCCGAAGCCGTGGAGAACTTCAAGACTTTCCATGCCAAAAAGGCAGGGCGCATGGTGGCAGTAGGGCCTGTGAATATGCCAGTGACACGTCTGTTTGTGGAAGAGGTAATACTTGAATGCCGCCAGAAGCGCATATCCCGCGCCGATATACTCGGCTTTGAATTTGAAATGGGGCTGGTCCCCAACATTCTGGACGATGCGAAAACCAAAGGTATTGACCTTGCAGTAAAACACATCCCGCGCGAGGTATTTGACAAGCGGGCAGTGGAAAAGAACCAGGTGGTATTTCATGATGTTTCCTACATTGAGGTCAAACCCCATGTCAAGAAAAACTCCATTGCCGTTGAGTTGACTGACTTTTCCGTGTTCTATTCCCAGGACTCCGGTGACAATGTTGCAGAAAGCCTCAAAGAAGGAAATAACAAAATTGTAGTAGAAAATGGACAGATAGTTAAGGTCAGCAAAGACAAAAATGGCATCATAACCCGCGAAGTACTGACACAGCACTGGACCGACTGGGTCGATTACTGGAGCGTGGACTTTGACTTTGAAAGTAAGCAAGAGATTGTCAGGATGCCAATAAATCCGGATGTACAAGCTACATTACCAGGCATGGAACTTACTCAGAAAAAAATCCAGATGTGGGAAGAACACTGGACTGGTGACTATGTATTTGAGAATGAATGGCAGAGTTTCCGCACCAAGAAAAATAGGGGGCTGGAGCTCAAAACCCCGTTCCACGAATGCAGGCCAGGCTGGTATAAGGTAGCGGTCAAGGTTGTGGATATTTTCGGAAACGACACAATGAAAATAGTAGAGGTGAGTGTATGAGTGAACCCATTCCTGTAAATCCTGATATTATGCGGTGGGCACGGGAAACGGCTGGATACAGCATAGAAGATGTTGTTGACAAGATCAAGCGTAAACATGTGACTGTTGAAGTGGTCCGGGACTGGGAAAATGGTAATGCAAGTCCATCATATCCTCAACTGGAAAAACTTGCCTACAAAATATTCAAACGACCTCTTGCTTTATTTTTCTTTCCGGAACCACCTGAAGAAGAAACTCCAAGACAATCATTTCGTACATTACCCAGACAGGAGATTGACCGGATGAAGCCCGCAATGCTCCACCTGATTCGTGAAGCAATGGCATTACGAGAGAATTTAAAAGAATTGTATGACAATGCGAACCCGGCAAAACAGAAAATATTCATTGATCTTGAAATAAAAAGTTCTGATTCAGTGCCCGATGTTGCAAAAGAGGTGCGCAGATATTTAGGAAGCAGTCTAAATGAGCAGTATGCATTACAATCAGATGAAGATGCGTTAAAATATTGGCGCAACCTGCTTGAAGAACATGGAATTTTTATCTTTAAAGATGCATTTAAAGATGACGAAATCTCTGGATTCTGCCTGTATGATAATGTTTTTCCAATAATATATATCAATAACAGCCAGGCAAAAACCCGTCAGATATTTACCCTTTTCCATGAGCTTGCACATCTTCTGTTCAGGACTGGAGGAGTTGATTTAAGACATGATGATTTTGTCC
>JAKRWB010000727.1 GCA_022353185.1 ANME-2 cluster archaeon
TTCTCCGTTTCCATAGCTACCACCCTAAAATGCGGTTTTGCTATGAATTATGTTTTTTAAGTATAAAAAATGTTCTATGATTGCTGCGGTTTAAAGTCGAGAATCTCACTTGATATAGTACAAGATAAGCATGGTAAACAAGAACATAATAAAATTAGACAGGATTTCTAAGATACCTGAAAGCATAAGGGAAAAAATACCTAAATCAAACGAATTTGGTTCACTTAATTTAGGACCTGATAGCTTTCTTCAAAGCCGATTCAAACCTATCCAGACCGATATCTGCTTCCTTCTTTGTAATAACCAGAGGCGGGGAAAATCGTATAACAGAATCGCCGCATGAAAGCAGTATGATGCCTTCCTTGTATCCTTCCAGAATTATCAGATCCCTGGTATCAGGGTCTACAGAACCATCCGGTTTTACCATCTCAATCCCTATCATCAGCCCCAGACCACGCACATCTCCAATGGCAGGATATTCAGCTTGCATCTCCCTTAACCGCTTTATGATATGCCCGCCCAGTTCCTTGGCATGGCTTCCCAGGTCCTCCTTCTCCATATACTCCAGTGAGGCCAGCGACGCCGCTGATGCCAGCAGGTTGCCACCGAAAGTGTTTGAATGGGTACCGGGCGGCCAGTCCATAATATCGCTACTGGATAGCATGGCCCCCAAAGGAAGACCGCCACCCAGCGCCTTTGCCATGCACACAATATCGGCCCTGACCTCGAAGTTCTCCATGGCCATGAAGGTACCGGTGCGGTAGCAACCCGCCTGCACTTCATCGGCCACCATCAGCAGGTTGTGGTCGTCACAGATGCGGCGCACTTCTTTGTGAAATTCTGGCGGCGGTACGATATATCCCCCCTCTCCCAGTACCGGCTCTACCACAATGGCAGCAGTGTCATCAGGGCTCAGCTCCCGCTTGAATATAACATCTTCGATATAAGCGGCACACTGGATTCCGCAGTCAGGGTACTCATTGTTGAATGGGCAACGGAAACAGTATGCGTAATGGGAATGTACCGCTCGTATGGCAGGAAAATGTGCCTTATGCTTGACCTTTGAGCAGGTGAGCGAGAGTGACCCAAGCGTCCTGCCATGGAACCCGCCGTAGAATCCAACCAGCCCCTGCTTGTGTGATTTCCACATGGCCAGTTTGATAGCAGCTTCAACAGACTCGGTCCCGCTGTTGCAATAGAACACCCGGTCATATCCCGTCATCTGTTTGAGCCGTTCAGCCAGCTTCACGGGCAGCTCGGCAAAGAAGTCGGGGAACCCACAATGTGATATTTTGGCTAGCTGTGCAGTTATGGCCTCTGATACTGCCGGATTAGAATAGCCTACATTCATTACTGCAATGCCTGCCACAAAATCAATGTACTCTCTGCCTTCCACATCGGTGATGGTGACCCCTTTAGCTCTGTCTATCACCAGCGGGTATGGGCGTGCCAGGCATGATGACATAACATCACAGTCACGTTCAATGATGTTTTTTGCTAAGGGTCCGGGTGGTTCTATCATATTATTGCCTCTTTCTAATCTATCTGAGCTTTCTGCAACTTTCCGCTGTAATCGAAATACACAGCTTTTACCTCTGTGAACTCTTTAACAGCATCAGTGCCAGCTTCCCTGAACCCGTTGCCCGTACCCTTCACGCCGCCAAAAGGCAGGTGCACCTCAGCACCGATGGTGGATGAATTAATGTAGGTAATCCCTGCATCGATTTTTTCAATGGCACGGAAGGCACTGGTTATGTCTTTGGTATAGATGGATGATGACAGGCCGTAAACGGTATTATTAGCTACCTCAATTGCTTCCTCAAGTCCGGATACGGTTATCAGAGCTACCACGGGCCCGAATATCTCCTCCTGAGCAATGCGCATATCCTGATCCACGTCCGTGAAGATGGTGGGCTCAAAGAAGTAGCCGGCCAGCCCGGGTTTGACTACATTGCCGCCTGTGAGCAGCACGGCCCCCTCATCCTGACCGATACGGGTATATTTCTCTATCTTGTCCAACTGGGATAGGTTAATAACCGGGCCGACGTCGGTTTCAGGGAGCAGGCCGTCGCCCAGTTTAAGTGTCCTGGTCCTGGCCAGCAGTTTATCAGTGAAAGCGGCCTTCACCTTCTCGTGCACGATGACCCGACTGGCAGCTGTGCATCGCTGGCCTGTGGTACCGAAAGCACCCCAGATAACGCCGTCCACTGCACTGTCTATGTCTGCATCGTCCATGACTATGATAGGATTCTTACCGCCCAGTTCCATGGATACCCTTTTCATTACCTTGCCGCACTCGCTCATTATCCACTTGCCGGTCTCCAGGCTGCCAGTAAAGGATATGGCCCTGATATCAGGATGATGGACGATGGCACTTCCCACGGTACCTCCGGGCCCGAATACCAGGTTAATTACACCAGGTGGCAGTCCGGCTTCCATGAGTACTTCCACCATTTTAATGGTCAACAGCGGGGTGTCGCTGGCTGGTTTCATGACGACAGTGTTTCCTGCAACCAGTGCAGGCATCACCTTCCAGGCCGGGATGGCCATTGGGAAGTTCCAGGGTGTGATCATGCCGATGACGCCGATGGGGCGCAGTATGGTCATGCAGAACTTGTTCTTCAACTCAGAGGTTGTGGTCTCGCCGAACATGCGACGGCCTTCACCGGCAGCATACAGGGTGATGTCGATGGCTTCCTGAATGTCACCCCTGGCTTCAGATATGACCTTGCCCATTTCCTGGGTGAGCAGTGTTGCCAGTTCTTCTTTGCGCTCTTCAAGGATACGGGCTGCTTTGAACAGTACCTGTGCACGTTTGGGCGGCGGTGTCTCGCTCCAGGTTGTAAAAGCGTCCCAGGCGGATTTGACGGCGCGGTCCACGTCGTCGCTGGACGCGACCTGCAATGTTGCCAATTTCTCAAGCGTTGCCGGGTTGATATCATCGAAAGTATCATTCGTTGATGAGTCAGCCCATGTTCCATTTATAAGTAATTTGTACTCCAGCATAATGATTCCCCGATATTAACATTATAAATTAAAGGTAATAAGTGTTTGCTGTTTACAAGGATATGATTTAACAGGGAAGTATTGAAATGTTCCATGAGTTTCGATGCAGGAAGATTATAAATTTATTTCTGGATATCAGCGCAAGCGTTGCTATTCGACACGGAAAGTATAAATTAGTCGAGGGAACATTAATTGCACTGGCATTATTATGTATCAACAAACACAAAACAATTTTCAACAAAGGACAGCTGTCCTGATAGATGGCCAGAACATATACTTATCAGCAAAGACAAGGGGTGCGAAGCCGGACTATAGTGCACTTATAGATTCAATGGACTCCAGGTTAATTACCAGGGCTATAATATACAACGTCTCGCCTGAAGGAATTGACCAATCAAAGTTTGTTCATACAATGGAAAAACTTGGTTTTGAAGTAAAGTCCAAAAGGCCTCGCAAACTTCCAGACGGTTCAACCAAAGCAGATTGGGATATGCAAATTGCTATAGATGCCCTGGCACTTGCCGATAAAGTAGATATAATGGTTATCTTAACAGGTGATAGTGATTTTGTACCCCTGGTTAATGCGCTTAAATCAAAAGGGGTAAAGGTCGAGATTATATCATTTATTGAGAATACAGGAAACGAGTTGATTTTAGCTGCTGACAAATATGTGGAAGTAACTGATAGTATGTTAATATATGAATGGAAGGATTCTTCAATTTGAAATATCAATCCCACATAAATATGAACACCAATACCACCCCGGACATTAACCCGAAGGCAAATGTTGTGGTCTCGTGGACCGGCGGAAAAGACGGCTGCCTTTCATGCTACCAAGCCATATCGGATGGATTTAATGTTACCCATCTCCTAAACTTTAGGGACACAAAAAAGAACGGCTCTCATAAGATCAATCAAGAACTGCTTTTTGCGCAGATGCAGGCTATAGGAATCCCATCCATGCAGACAGATTTCATATCTTATGAGCAGGAATTCAAGAATGTAGTACAGGAATTGAACGACAAAGGTGCGGCAATAGAAGGTGCAGTATTCGGACATATCCAAACCCATGATGGTCTTGTGAAAAGGATGTGTGCCGACCAGGGGGTCACGTTGATAATGCCGCTGTGGAAACGTGATTCAGAGCAGATCATATCAGATCTGGTAGAGGCCGGGTTCGAGACCATTATAATCAGTGTGAAAGCCGCCCTGCTTGGCAAAGAGTGGCTGGGACGCACAATAGACAACAAATTTGTGAGTGACCTGCAAAGGTTCAACAGAGCAATTGACCCATGCGGTGAGGATGGTGAGTTCCACACTTTTGTCATTGATGGGCCCCTGTTCAGGAACAGGTTGAAAATCGTTGACAGTGAGAAGACTTTGCAAGATGGATACTGGCGTATGAATGTTTCTCGGTTTGAAGTAGAAGACAAGTAGATTTTTATTCCTTATTGTACGATTCCTTAAAAGCGGAATCAATAGTTGATAAAATAAAAATCATGCATCTTTTTTGAACAAATTTGACATTACAGTAAGTGATGGGACCAATAAGGTAACAGACCAACACATCATTACGAACAATGATGTCCATCCGCGCTGGGACATGGATGAAAACGGTATTGTGAATATTCTGGACATAACCATAATTGGCCAGGGATATGGTAAATCTGTACAAAAACCATATCCACGCTATGATATAAACCAGGATGGAATAATAAATGTCCAGGACCTGACAATTATCGCATACTATTTCGGTGATACTGTAGCTTAAAATTACAAAGCAAATTTGTATAAACCTTTGCGATGAAGATCCATGAGTGGAATTCCATCGCAAAGGTCCTTGAATATTTGGTACTGTCCTTGTGCATACTGTTAAATGAGTGAATGATACTTTCTATTTTTTACTGTAAAGACGGTCGATAATAACAAAAAAGATTCCACTCGAGCAATTCCATTACTACTTAAACTATATAAAGGTTTAAAATCCCTATAAGATGGTAGTGATTATCATGGCTAATACTGATGACCCCAAAGAGACTATTAAGATAGAAAATGTTGTAGCGTCCACTGCTATTGGTACCACACTTGACCTGCCCAAAATAACCCTGAAGCTTGAAGGTGCAGATTATAATAAAGAACGTTTCCCTGGAGTGGTTTACAGGACCAAGGACCCCAAGACCGCAGCCCTGATATTTGGGAGCGGCAAGATCGTATGTACCGGTGCCAAGAGTATTGACGATGTGCATAACGGCCTGAAAAAGGTATTCAATGAACTGACAAATATGGGAGTCGAGGTGATGGAAAACCCCGAGATCACGGTACAGAATATTGTAGCTTCCGCTGATCTGGGTACTGTACTTAACCTCAACGCTATAGCCATAGGACTGGGGCTTGAAAACATAGAATATGAACCTGAACAGTTCCCTGGACTGGTATACCGGCTCGCTGTCCCTAAGGTGGTCATGCTCCTGTTTGGTTCTGGTAAACTTGTGGTCACTGGTGGAAAAAAACCCGAAGATGCACACGCTGCAGTTGATAGGATCGTTGAGGAACTGGACAGTCTGGGATTGATGTGAATTCAAGTCACACATTTCCGATAACCGACCATCACATGCACCTTGACCACCGATGTCAGGGTATAGAGGCCGCTAAAGCGTTCAAGCGCGCAGGCGGCACCCATATTTTTTTAGTTTCAAAACCTTCATGGACCATAGGCGTAACCATAAACCAACCAGAGGATTACAAACTGGTGTTCAATGAAACTGTTGAAATGGCAGAAGCTGTTAACATGATTGGTGTGACAGCTTTCCCTGTGCTTGGTGTGCATCCGGCAGCCATTACCAAGATGTATGGCAGGGTTGGGCTGGACAGAACTATCGAGTTGATGCGGTCTGGTCTTGAGATTGCGGCCGGATATGTTGAAGATGGTCTTGCCGTGGGTATGAAATCAGGCCGTCCCCATTATGAGGTTGAACCTGCCCTGTGGGATGCTTCCAATGAGATACTGGCCTTTGCAATGGAACTGGCAAGGGATGCCGGATGTCCTTTGCAATTGCATACAGAAACTGCCACAGTGGAGGGTATAAGCGAGTTAGCTGGCATGGCACGTAAAGCCGGACTTTCCCCTGGGAAGGTGGTCAAGCATTTCTCGCCGCCTATGATACCGGAATTTGACAGGTGCGGTATATGGCCCGGTGTACTTGCAGGCAAAGGGATGATAGAGGAAGCACTGGCCCAGGGGGACAGGTTCATGATGGAAACCGATTATATCGATGACCTCCAGCGTCCCGGTGCCGTGTTGGGTGCCAGGACCATACCACGAAAGACTCTTGCATTGGTGGATGAGTGGGGAGATGAGGTTTTCTGGAAGATTCATAAGGAGAATCCGGAAAAGGTATATGGTGTTGAGATAGAACGTACCACAACCTAAATATAGAACTTCAAACATACGAAAATCGAAATCCGGTACTTAGTTAATTAAAATTAATTATTATTTATAATGGAGACTATCACATGGCAGCACAGTTAGGCGGTCAGCCAATAATAATCCTCAGACAGGGGACACAAAGGACTACAGGTAAAGAGGCCCAGAGGAGCAATATCATGGCAGCTAAAGTGGTTGCATCGGCAGTACGTACCACCTTGGGACCAAGAGGTATGGACAAGATGTTGGTGAATTCTGCAGGCCAGGTTACTATTACCAACGACGGCGCGACTATCCTGGATGAAATGGATATCAAGCATCCTGCAGCTAAAATGGTTGTAGAAGTCGCCAAAACCCAGGATGATGAAGTGGGCGACGGCACCACAACAGCCGCCGTACTGACAGGAGAACTGCTTGAAAAAGCAGAAGAACTTCTGGAGCTGAACGTGCACAGTACAATCATTGCAAATGGATACCGGATGGCTGCTATTGAGGCACACCGTATTCTGGAAGGCATATCAATCCGGGTGACTGAAGATGATGAGGATACCCTGGTAAAGATAGCTGGTACAGCTCTTACAGGTAAGGGTGCAGAATCAGCAAAGGATATTATTGCACCACTGGTGGTCAGAGCCATGCGCTCTATTACCGAAACTGATGCAAGCGGCAAGAAGACCGTGGACATCAAGGATGTTATGATGGAGCGCAGGGTGGAAGGTAGTGTGGCTGATACTGAACTTGTAGAAGGACTTATTATTGACAGGTCCCGTACCCACCAGAGTATGCCTACCAGGGTGGAGAATGCCAAAATTGCGATTCTTGCAACTCCCATTGATGTGAGGTCAATGGAATTCAAGAGTGAGATATCTCTTACAGGCACAACACAGCGCCGGGCTTTTATCGAGCAGGAAGAACGGATGATAAAGGAAGTTGTGGACAAAGTAATAAATAGCGGCGCTAATGCAGTGTTCTGCCAGAAGGCTGTTGACGAGTTGGCACGCCATTACCTGGCCAAAGCCGGGATATTTGTTATTCACAGGGTCAAGAAGAAGGACCTGAAACTGCTTGCTGAATCCACAAACGGCAAGGTTGTAACCAATCTGGACGAACTCACTCCAAATGAACTGGGTAATGCCGGTGTGGTTGAAGAAAAAATGGTTGGCAACGGCGAAATGATATTTGTACGTGATTGCCCAAATACAAAGGTTGTATCCATAATTCTGCGTGGCGGTACCGAACAGGTGGTGGATAATCTTGCAAGGGCCATGAACGATGCCTTGCGTGTGGTAGGCGTGGTCATTGAGGACGGCCGGGTTGTGGCCGGAGGCGGGTCACCTGAAGTAGAGCTGTCGTTGCGTTTAAAGGAATATGCTGCAACATTGAAAGGCAGAGAACAACTGGCAGTAATCAAGTTCGCAGAGGCTGTTGAAATAATTCCAAAGACCCTTGCAGAGAATAGTGGTCTTGATTCAATTGACAAACTCGTGGAACTCAAAAGCAAGCATGAGGCAGGGGAAAAGAATGCCGGGCTGAACATCTTTGAGAACAGGGTAGAAGATATGAGAGCTGCAGGTGTGGTGGAACCATTGAGAGTGAAGCTCCAGGCAATTGATTCGGCATCAGAGGCGGCCAGCATGATACTGCGCATTGATGATATGATCGCTTCCAGCGGCAGTGATGGACCGAAACAGGCACCTGGAATGAAGGATTACGAAGTATAGGTATGGATAAGGGGTCTCCAGAAGGAGGCCCATATTAAATATTAATGAATTAATTTTTCCCGAATATTCCTGTCTTCGGGTTATAGGTCAGATTGGAAGTACCAATGGGCTGTGTAAATGTTATACTAATTCGCATGTATAATTGAAATATGTGGATGTCGTCAGTCTTTTTCTTTTTAGCCATGGATCTTACTTAATATTTAGGGTCATCCTGCCAATACCTTCACCACATCTGTTGATAAAATAATATCCCAAGTTTGACACTTTGATTTATTGCTTAATGTAACCTTCATTTTTCAGGACCACAATCTGTTTTTTTCATGCTTT
>JAKRWB010000728.1 GCA_022353185.1 ANME-2 cluster archaeon
AATTGTGGGAGATTTTGAGTCTGATGGGCAAAGAATGCGAAAAATACTATGTTTGATGAAAGACGTGCGGAAAGTGCGAACTATTGTTCAGTTATGCGTTCTCGCATGGGATTGAGGCCACTATTTCCTTTTTCTCTGGAATGTCTGTTTTCGGTAAATCCAGCCATACACGTGTGTTGCAGGGGATATCAGCAATGTAAGTTATTCCCTTCTCATCGATATTCTCAAGCAGCCATGGCTGTTGTCTATAAAAACAATCCATTCCAACCCAAGCAAATGGAAATTTTCTCCCTTCTGCGTCCAATAACATTTCCAAAGCCAGTTCGCCTTTGGTTTTGAAAATAACATCTTCTGGTACACCGCACTCTATGCGGCGGATAGGATCATTAGCCCAGTCTGTGGGAAGGTAGAGTCTTTCGGCAATCAAAGTTCGATGGTTTTCATTGACGTATCCCACATATTTTCCACTCATTTAATAAATATATATTTACTGTAGATGTATCACTATTTACTACATAACTATATTCCAGAACAGTGCCGTCTGATATGAAGAAGGGGATTCAATTTGTAGGTTCAAATCCAAATTAGAACAGCATTGATTGAAAAAACACTCACTTTTTAAACATGGAAACCCTAATATGTTTGTCCATACATATAAAGACCATAAAATGTTAAAACGGAGATGATCTGATAAACAATATCAACCGAAATATTTTCTATATACTAATGGCGTTGGCGTTGTTCCTGGGTGCGACCGTGGAATATGGGCATGGTTCAGGTTGGATTGGGTTACTACTGATATCTTTTGCAATAGTTTTGCTCTTTAAAATCAAGTTTACTAGCGAACATGTATACAAATCATCTAAATTGCTCGCAGTATTGGGATTTTTGATAATATTAGCTGACATTGGTTACAATTATTATTTTAAGAGTCAGTTAGGCACACTGGATACAATGACTCTTTTTTTCGGGGCATCTTTGACTGCGACAGCAGTGAAGAACGACCATATACGTAAAATGAGTTCATTTGGCATGTACACATCTATGTCTTTCATTATATTATTTGTATTATTTTACAACCTATTTCCAAAATTGGGTTTTGAGTTTATTCGTTATTTTGATCAATATTTAGTTGTGATACCGTCCGCATATCTTGGAAATATGATCGGCGTGCCTGTAGAAGTGCTTGATCTGGAATCGGTATTTATCAGTGGAAAGTATAGTATGCAAATCAGAATTGGTGCGGCATGTTCCGGGTTATATTCAATACTTTTACTTATTAGTATTGTTATATCATATGCAATTACGGAAGGTATTAACGCAAAAGGAAAGATATTTAAAATTCTTGGATTTTCAATTTTGGCTGCATGGGCTGGTAATTTAGCTCGAATAACAACATTATTTTATATAGCTGCAAATTATGGCAAAGACACTATGATGACTGTGCATGTGAATCTTGGATGGATTATTTTTGCTATTGTGGCTGTGATCGTGATGTATTTATTAACACGAATTAAAAATCCTGATTTTAGTCATGTATGATCTCACTTTGGTGTGTCTGGGTTAAATAATCCTCTGCTGCTTGAGTGGCTGTTAAAAACCGATATGGAATTCCATATTTACCTGACATATCAGATATATATTTTAGATTTGCTTCAAAGTTCGAGATCGAAAATAGACCGTTTCCCAATAGTTCATGTGGATGAAAATAAGTTATTATGTATTCAGTACTATTCCTGATCTTGCTGTCTTTGAATTTCTTGTTAACCCCTCGTTTAAACAGTTTTGGGTGTTTTGTTATGCGCATTATTTCAGTTAGTTTGAAATTATAAGCTATCACTGGTTTTGAAAATGGTTGATTTAAGTTATGTCTTACATTGTGGTGGACAAATTTTGCATATGCTTGCAATGTTGGAATAGGTGTCAATGATAATGGCATTTCTAATATGTTTAAGCATTTTTTTGATGTTGAACTAATTCTATAATCACTTTTTGATGGGAAATAGAATTCTTCTGTTGTTGGTTTCCAATCATGCAAATGCGAAGTTGGCGAATTTTGAAACAATATTTGTTTTTGGCCGGGAAGTCCTGAAAGATCTACTTTGACCCCAAGTTCAACCAATTTCTCAAATATATTATTAGATTGGAAGTTCCAACCTGTGCGGCAGCTTGTGGGTTTGAAGTATTTTGAGATTGCTTTATACCCTGCCTCAAGACATTCGTTTGTCCATTTGTCTTCATCGAGATGTGGGAACCACTGCTTACGGATATTATCCCAATCCCACATATGTGGGTGCCATCCAATTTCATCGCCATCTTTGTTGAGTGATCTCCACATATCTAAAAAATGACTCACCGGGTAAGCATAGTCGTTATAGAGCATATCCATTTGTTTATCAGAACGGAGCAGCCATGTAAGGTTCGGATATGGATCATCCCTGGTTTGTGTCAGTGAATTGAAAATCTCTTTTAAGTTTGGGATTCCAAACGTAATACCATCCCAGATGTTTTCGTTTTCATGTACCCTGTTGCCTTTCGGGTTATAATCATTGTCTACATCGCATCCGATAATGATTATTAATTCACGGTCGTCCATTTTACACCCTGTTTTTCGCTAATTTGAGTTTCGGGATTGGTTGTTGGATAATGTCACTGTTTCATTTTACAGTCATTTCCATTGTTTTTTTTTGAAACTGTGAACCACATATCATGATTATTTTCTTAACCGATAATGTAGGAAATGATATTACACGATTTTCTGGTATTTCAATTTTATTACCGATTTAAATTAGAGCAATAAATCACAGTTTAAATATTTCATGGTTTAAATTTTATTAAATGTTTATCAAGATCATAAACATTCATTGTATTTAATATGCTAAGACCATCATTAAGTTTACCCATCAACTTTGGCT
>JAKRWB010000088.1 GCA_022353185.1 ANME-2 cluster archaeon
GAAATCGAGGGATAACTTTAAATGGGGGTGGGGAATTCTAGACCGCCATAAATGGGGATTTTTACACCGCCGTTGACAATAGGAAGACTCTGTACTGTTAGTACGGAGATAGTTATTCAAATATACAAAAAAATCATTGATTTGAATGTAAAGATTAATAAGTCAGATTAAACTATAATAAATTATTATGACTATTTTTTCACAATTAATTGAATGGTTTTTTTCTAATTTATGGAGTATTATAAGTTTAAGTATAACTCTTACATTTGCACTTTATTTTTATTTTAAAAGCAAAAAGGTAAAATTGCCACTTTATTCTCATTGGAGTATTAACATTATAAATGAATTAGTAAATAAATTTGAATCACTCGAAATGACATATTCTGGATTACCAATTGAAAATTTAAGTGTAACTAAAATATTATTTTGGAATGGTGGAAATGATACAATTGACGACCAAGACATATCAAGGGTAGATCCATTAAAAATCCAAATAAAAGAAAAATATAAAATTCTTGAATCAAATGTATTATATTCAAAAAATCCAGCTAACCAATTTTCTATTAAAACAGCTGATGATAAATCAAATGCAATGTTAAAATTTGATTATTTAGATAAGGATGAAGGTGGGATAATACAACTTATTCATACAGGAAAATCATTTAAAGATATTGAGATTCATGGCACAATAAAAGGAGCCGGAAAACCTGTTCATGCAAATCAGTTTTTATTTTTGTTAAATTTACCATATTTCAAGAGAATTATTCTTATTATAGTCATTCCTATACTTTTAATTGGAATAATATTAATTTTTTCGATATTTGATTTTGCATTATCAACAAAAATAATGTTGAGTGTCCTTGTTATTGGATTCTCTTTGTTATATTGGGGAATTCTTTTTCATCTTGCGAAACGAAAAATCCCTAAAGGATTCGATATAGAGTGGAAAGAGTTTATAAAATATTAAAATCAAAAAATAGGGTAAATTTCCGAGTATCAGCCCTGATGCCCCGTTTTTCCTTAAAACGGGGTCGTTGACCAACGATAGGTTTTCCATGCTCTTATAAGAAATTAAGATTATCTCAAGGATTAATTAACCACCTTCGTCAGGTTACAGAGTTATCTACTAAGTTATGTTTGGCAATTCAACAAAATGAGTACAAGGTTAGCGAGACAGATGTGTTTGTTGGCGCAGCTCTTCACGACATTGGTTATATAAGGATAAATGGTATTAGACACGGGATTGTTGGGGGCGAAATAGCATTGGAATTAGGGTATTCAAAACGCATTGCCAGAATTATTGAAACTCATATTGTAGGGGGTATCTCAAAAGAGTTAATTATTGCATCTAACTTAGATTTACCAATACAGGATTTTTTACCAATTGCTCTCGAAGAGAAAATTGTCGCTTGTGCTGACCAACTCGTTCATGAAAGATGTAAATCTGGGATATATCTAATCGAAGATCCTTCAAAGAATGAAGAAATTGCTATGAATATTTATAAGCTTTACGAAGATATATTTTATTTGTGTTTCAATTCACGGAAGGAAACGGTGCACAATAGCAAATAAATGGATTGCATTTATACAAGCGCCTGGATTGAAAACTGAAATCGGCGAACCGACGGAAATATCAAAGCCATGAGCATCCACGTCGATGCCTCGGACAGAGCGAAGCGGCATCCGGGGTCTGGACGTTCGTCGCCACCTCAAGTGTCATGGGTGTGGGGTCTGTGTTGGGCGGTGTCCGACTGATGTGATTTTTATTGATGGTGGGATAGCGATTATTGGAGTGGCGTGATTTGATATCCTCAACAAAAAAGATATACTAAGAAAAGAGTTTATTATTATATATTTATTTTATAGAATGTGATTTTATGCGGATATTAATTGATACAAACATCTTCATATATAGGGAAAATCATGCTGTTATTCCTGACAGTTTGCAGAAATTGATTTCATCTTTAAATAAAAAGAATGTGAAAATTCTTATTCATCCTGAGTCGATTGCTGATTTAAAGAGAGATCAAGATGAAACTAGAATGAGTATATCCCTTTCAAAACTCAAAACATACATTATCCTTGAATCTCCTCCAGATTACAAAAAGGACTCTACATTTTTGAACATTGTTGGGATACCATCTAAAATTAATGATGAAATCGATAATGCAATTATATATTCCCTTTATCGCAATGCTGTTTCTTTTTTGGTTACTGAGGACAAAGGCCTTCACAAAAAAGCCATTGCCTTAGGTATTAAAGATCGAACATTATCCATCGATGAAGCAAATGAAATATATGGGGAAAAAGAAAAAAATATCACTTATCTTCCTGCTTTAAAAAATGATTCTATGCATTCGTTAGACATCAATGATTCTTTTTTTGACTCATTAAAAACAGGTTATGGTGATGCTTCTTTTAAAAAATGGTTTAAAGAAAAATCTGAGGATGGGAGGAAGTGCTTTGTTCATCATAAACCAGATGGATCAATAGGGGCATTGTTAGTTTATAAGGATGAAAATGAACCTCTAAATTCTAACCCCGTATTTCCAAAAGGTAGAAGGTTAAAATTGTGTACTTTCAAGGTAGTATATGTTGGAAACAAGATTGGAGAACTTTTTCTTAAACTAGCTGTCAATTTTTGTATTGAAAATGATATTGATGAAATGTACTTGACATATATTAAAAAAGGAGACAATTATGATTATCTAATTGAATTAATTGATGAATATGGTTTTAAAAATGTAGGCCGTTTAAACGAAACGGATGAAATCATATTCTTGAAAAGGCTTGTTCCTGAATTTAGTGAAGAAAGTTCACTAAATCCAATTGATATCTCTAAAAAATTCTACCCAAGTTTTTATGATGGTCATATAATAAATAAATTTATTGTACCAATACAACCAATTTGGCATAACAAACTATTTACTGAATATAAAAGTAATTCGATTCGATTCCGCCAACCTACATTGCTTGAATTTTCTGGTGAATTTGTTGTTGAAGGAAATACTATTAAAAAAGCTTATTTGTCAAATTCCAGAATTTCAACGATTTCACCTGGTGATTTAGTCCTATTTTATAGATCAAAAGATGAAAAAAAGATTACTACTATTGGAGTCGTTGAAGAAGTCCATTCTAGTCTAACCGATGTTGAAGAAATCATTCGTTTAGTTGGTAAAAGAACAGTTTATTCTTTTGATGATGTAA
>JAKRWB010000089.1 GCA_022353185.1 ANME-2 cluster archaeon
AGTCCCATTAATGTGATCAGATGGTATTCTTTCCCGCTAGGCTTGATGGACTGCAATTTCTGGATATTCAGCAGCCGGGCCCACCTATCGGTCATCTTCTCAAAATGCCGTAGGGTCAGCCTCTTCCCTGTCCTCCCGTTGATGAAAAAGTGCCCCTTCTTCCTGTTGCCCACATAATGCCTGAGCATCTCGCTGCACTGATACTGCCGGTCAGCTTCATGGTCCTGGGCGCTCCCGGGATGTGACGCCTGGTCCAACGGTTGTACTTCTCATATTTGCATCATTTTACTCGATTTCATTGTTTTAATCAGGAGCAGATAAAGAACAAAAAGAATAAATTTATAATTGAGTAATAGGAATGCTTCTAAAAGAGGTGATTAATGTGCCGGATAGGAAAAAGCCTGATGAATATGATATGGTATTCGAATCATTGGGAATCATGTCACCAAAAAGTATGATGAATTATATTACTGGTTCAATGCGCAATAATCAGGAGAGCAAAACCATCTCTTTGAATACTACCATTTCGGCTGGCCTCAATAAATTCCCTGCCAACTTGATTGAGGGTGTGGCAAAAGCCCATCGGATATCTACTAAAGATAAAAAAAAGGATAAAATTATTAAAATAATTAACAGACTCACAACCCGGTTGGATGAAGTTATTGAAAACCTTCCACCTGAACCACGCAGGGCGCTTAAGCTGGTAATAGAGGCTGGCGGCTGGGTACGTTATAACCAATTATCAAAAAAATACGGCGGCGAAGAGAATGACAGCTACTTCTGGGGTTCAGAACCGCCAACGTCAGCTATCGGAATTCTCAGGTCTCATGCTCTTCTTTTTACCGGAAAGGCAGGAATAAAGGGCAGGATGTATAAGGTTGCGGTTGTGCCCATTGAAGTAAGAAAACAACTTGAAGAGGCCGATCTGATTAAATAGTCATATCAGATGATTTTTCGCGAATATCTAGAAGGGATAAACCCAGAAGTTATTATTACAACCGGGCGGCGTATTCACATCCCCAGCATCTCACGCAGCTTGCTTACATCGTAACCTGGTTGCCCTGATCTCATCTTCCGTTCTTCAGCATTCTCTAGGACTTTCAGGAGTTCTTCAAGTTTCGCTTTTCCTTCCGGTGTTTTAGAGCATTCTCTCGGCGTCCTGCCGTCCAGGAACGGTATAGACATATCGACCCAATTTATATAGTGGTCTTCCAGTAACTTCCTCTTTATCTCTTCAAGAACAGGATCCTCCAATCCGATTTCTGGTGTTCTATATTTTCCACCTTCCAGATCAGGAATTTCTTCTGATTCTGACTGAAACTCAATAACATCCCCGAGGGCTTTGAGCAGGTTTTTCCCGCGCTTAAGTCTTTCACTCGAAAGGCAGCTCAGGGAAAGCTGGTTACTGTTGATGGTGATATCTCCCATTGAGTTATAATGCTCCTCTCCCTCCTCAGTAATAAAAGTTGTCTGGAATACGAACCGTCCCGCCTCTGGATTTGTTTCAGTTACTTCCACGAACCAGCCAAAGTGAATTTCATCCTGGCCGGAGTCAAGAATTTCAAAGCCTGGGATATCTTGAAGCGCATCCACCGCCCGCTCATAATCCATCACTTTATAGATTGCTTTTGCAAAAATAATAGGATCCCCCTCAGGGGTTGTAAATTGAATTGGCTGTGCTGCTTTGCGGTGGGCAAACTTAATGAACGTGTAGCCCAGGTCCTTCATGAAATCTGGCCAGGTTGCCCCAGCTTTTTCCTTCTTGAAATCGATGAACTCTTCTTTTGCGTATTGTATTATCCCGCCCTTGGCACTTTGGGGCAGTATACATGCTGCTCCTGAGAGGCAATGTTTACCACCGACCGTAATTTCTCTCAGTGTTACAATATCCCATCTATTCATTACTCTGGAAGAGTTTACATCATCAACAAATTTCTCTGCATTGTCAAAGATGTCTCTGATATATACCCCTCTGCCTCTTTCTATCCCTGTAACCTCATATATTCCAAGGACAGTATTCTGCCGGTCTTCAAGTATTTCTATTTCCGGATCGCTGAGGTTTTGGAGTTTTTCCAGATAGAACATCTCTATGATACTTTTCCCATAATCCTTCAGCCTGTAATCGTAGATAAACCAGTCAATGAACATTTCCATATCGCCTTCATCAGGTTCTCTACCTTCGAAATAAAGATTATTGGCGTCTTTGATATCAGCCTCGAAACGCGACTCTTCTGAGAATCTGAAAATCTTTTCTCTCAGATTATTTTCAGCCTTCTCAATGCTCAGATGTATTTGCATGCAGCATTTTTTATATTTCTTTCCACTGCCACAGGGACAGGGCTCGTTCCTGCCGATTTTCATAACCATTGCCAGTAACATGGAATTATGCATTATAAAGATGGTGGTTTCAGCACCAACTTATTAAACCATTGCTGGCTGATATTTTCAGTCTGTTTGGGGCTGCACCAGACAACAATCGGTTTTTTTAATAAAGGCTCTCTTCTCATCAAACATGAAACCATCAATCTGTTTCAAGTATTTGATCTTTCCACAATCTTTGACAGAGCATTCTACGGAAGAGGTGGGGCAGTTGCTTCGCTGGCATATACTTCCGAGATATTTCCTGTTTTTATCAAAGTGGATACCCCTTTTATCAAAAGTAAACACATCATGGGCATGAAATATATGGGTTGTCTTCCTTATACTTTTGGAGATTCGAGGAATGCAGGCTGTATCCTCGATGAAAACCATCAGATCAAAGTCTTGAGGATTGGCCTTTTCAAAAGCTGCTGAGCCAAATAGAGCAATCTCAATAACTCCGTCAACACCTCTAACCAGTGACGTGAATGTTTCAACCGCAAACTGTATTTGCTTCTTTCTTTCATTCATGAATCATTCCGGCAAACTGAATTTGTCACCCATCTTTCGTACCGTTCTACGGCTGACCAGTTCATTCAGGATATGGCTTGCCCTCTCTTCGCTGACATCATAGAACGCCATCTGTTCAAAGAATTCTTGTTCAGATAAAGTCCTCATAGACCAGAAAACATCGGCTGCTATGAATAAAGGGTTGTTGCCTGCATAGTCATACCTTATGAGTTTATGGTCAAAGACAACATCCCCGGCATTAAAGTCTGAACCGCATCTCGGACAGGTAAGCCTTCTTCTACTGTGGTCCCATAGATAGAAACCCCCTTCATCCAAATCCCACCTGCAAAGCGGGCATATGTGGGTGGGCTCAATGGTGGCATCTTTGAACATCATCATTATATTTTTATCTTCTTCCATTTAAAGGTTCACTTTATCGCTTTATCAGGCCGGGTGGATGAATTATAAATCATTCCGGTCCTCCATCAAAAACTTATACCCCTTCACTACCTCAATCACATTTCCCCTCACCTCCAGCCGTTCTTCCCGATCAGGTGTCACAATGTACCCCTTATCCACACCGAACTTCTCCATAAAAGTCACCAGGCCTTTCGTCTCAATCTTCCCGGCTTTAATCTCCACAGGAACGACCTTCTCATCAGCAATAACCACATCAACCTCGTGCTTATACGAATCCCTCCAGAAATACTCAGCCTTCAACTGGTTTACCATCAACCATTCAAATACCTGTGACCTTGACAGCTCGTCTTGCTCGAACACATCACCAAGCAGTAGTGCAGGATAGTACTTCTTCAACTTCCTTTTAGTCTTTCTCCTGTTAGTTGAGAAATTGTACAGCTTCCTCACAAGGAAGGATTCCTGCAGATACATCAAATAATTAGAAACGGTCTGCCTTGAAACCATCAGTTCCGTAGCCAAATCAGAAATATCAATAATCTGCCCCGGCCTATCTATAATAATCTTCAGAAGCGAATCCAGTACACCCAAATCCCTGACTTTGAACAACTGGGATATATCCCTCTTATGATATTCCAGTTCAAATTCTCCCTTCCACTATTCATTGGAGTCCAGAAGCACCTGTCTAATGTTTGTCATGTACACTTAACCTAGATTCGATTCTATGTTAATTATACT
>JAKRWB010000090.1 GCA_022353185.1 ANME-2 cluster archaeon
ATAGCCCTTGGTTTGTATCCCAACTCAATTGCTTCCATGGTCTCTTCATCTAAATTTACTATCCCAATGTCATATTTCAAAACGCTGTTAACGCCTATCAAAAACGGAAGCAATGAAAAGACACAGAAACTCGCAATGACAATCGACAAAAGTACGCCCCATTCCCAAAATCCAAATTCAAGAACCAAAAGCGGTGCAATTATGCCGATTCCAAAGAAAACCATTAAAAACTTGGTTTCGAGTCTAAATATAATCTTGTCCATCGCCGTGTATCTTCTCGTCATCTGTGCTACTACTAATGTAATTGTGAACACCAACGCAAGTATAGCAGCCAAGCCTTGAGAGATTGCACTCAATATGTACCTTGCATTCTCTGGACATTCGTTCGGATGGGCGCAATATAAGATTAAAAAGACTACAAATGTTGGAATTAGGCAATAAATCCAGTATTTATATTTTATCCATTTATATCTCATTTCACTCTTCTTCCACAATTCCAATCTCCTCCTCCGTCAGCCCATACAAATCATAAACAAGCCCGTAAATCTGCACATCAACAATCTTTATCTACCATTTATAAAGTTCTTTATCTCGCTCCATTCTTGCCTCATGGCATTTTTTGGAATTTGAATTCGGTTTTCTTTTTTAGTTTATTTTCTTTTTGAATTTTTTATGTTTCCAATTATCCAATCGATCTATAAACTCTCCTGAATAATTTAACATACCCAGAAGAGTTCTATGCAATAACGCAACCATCTTTTCATAATTTTCAAAGAAATCATTAGAATCGCTATTCGAGATACCCGTATGTACTATGTTATCTCTTATTCTTACAAACTCAAAATCCGGGAAAAGATCAGAATAATTAATACCATAAGAATAATACATATCTCTTAAACTACTTTTTAGTGTTGGTCTATTGAGTTCTGGTATCTTACGACATATTTCCTCACATTTACTTAGATCGTAGATCTTTAGCTTATCATTCTCCTTTTTAACTTCTAAGTCGTAGATTCTTCCATCGCTAATCTTTAAAGTCACTTTTTTTTCATTCTTATCGATCATTATTTCGACTGAATTATCATCTTTAAGGATGTGAATGGTTTTACTGTCATTGGATTTGAAGATTTCAGCACTTTTTACCCAGTCGATATCGCGCTCATTCATGAGATACTCTAATACTCTATCACTATCATTTCCGGGAACATTGTCCCAGCTAAACAAACATCCTATATCTAAGGGTTCGATATGATTTGAAATCGCTATTTCCACATCTTCTTTTAATTTTTTAAATTGTTTGGCAGTTACTATACTATTTTTATTATTATTTTTTTTAAATCTATCGTTAAGTAATTCTATTGCTATGCAAGCGTGTATAAACTTACTTTCTATAACTGAAGGGCGAATTGATTCGAGATACCATTCTATAGCATCTCCTACACCAGTTTGTTTTTGGAAATCTTTTTCAGTAAATATAGGTAAAACAGACACCAAAAAATTTTGAATGTGTGGTGTCCATATTAATTCATCTGGGGTGTTGCCATTGGTTTTAGCTGAACGATGAACAGACTTATAGAGTTTAAATCCTTCATCTTTTATATATAAATTATAACATATATAATTAATGAAAACGCCTTGAGCAAAAGATAAGAGAATCATAACACTTTCAAGATAAACAACAATTTTTGATATGTTTTTTTCCAAATTTTCTTTGCTGGAACTGAATGTGAAAGAGATATGGGAAGTTACATCAAATATTTTCGAAGCTTTGATCTCTTTTAATATTTCGCTGCTATTTTTAACTGGGGATATGATAAATTTACCAAACGGAGAATCGCATCTAATCTGCTGATTCTGATACAAAGCCAGTTGTAGTATTCCAAACTCTATTTTGAAGTCATACTCTCGATTATCTTCTACAACACCGATCTTAACCACCTCAAAATCTTTGCCAACTAATTCGGTTGTCGGATGGGCAACAAAAAAAGAATGGAAAACAAATAAATCTCCAGAAGATGTATTTCCTTCGATTGTGAGAGGGGGAAAATCCTTCATCGAGTTCCAGAATTCTTCCACACGACGGTCATTTATATTTCTAATCTTACCTTTTATTTCTCCATTCGAATATTGACAAAATCTTACTTCAACATCAGGCAAGTTGCATGAATCAATACGCCCAATACCATCATATTCTTTGATTATCTTCTTTTGGTTCATAATCCCTCTTGTGTTAATAGTAGTGACCTTAAACAGTCTTCCTACTTATTTTCAACCACCTTTCACCACTCTTATCTCCTCCTCCGTCAGCCCATA
>JAKRWB010000004.1 GCA_022353185.1 ANME-2 cluster archaeon
ACATGTAATGGGGCGTATTATGGGGCTGTTTTTCAAAATGGTGATGTTGTAAACACATTTAGAAACATTACTTTTGATAATAATGTATTTTTAAATATAACTTACAATGATTATTGGATATTATCAGGAAATTATATAGCACCGATGGTCTTTAGAGATACTTTTCCGAGAACATCAAGTAAGAGTATTAAAATCCAAATAACCCCACAGACCCCAATTTATTATAACGATTCCTTAGGTAGTGTAATGAGTAATAATGGTGGATTTGATACTTTACATTATAGTGATTACTCCTCAATAGGTATTACCAATAATGCAAATTTAATACTAACCACGCATCCCATGACCGCCCACCCCGCCTACAATCCCGCCACCATAACCGTGAACAAATTCGACACCTCCCTTCCCCAGGGAAACATCTTAATAGATTTCACGGCGGATACAACTGATGGGAACAACGTAATATTCACGGTTCATGATTTGCTGCCGAACCATTATTACCTCATCAAAAAAGATGGCCTCGACTTCACAGCACTCCAGGCAAATTCTTCAGGCTACATACAATTCAGCAATTCAAAATGGTCACAACACACTTTCACCATTGAAGAAACATCATCACCGTCAGGAACCCTTCTTCCCATCGCCATAGCCGGGCTCGATCGCATAGTCACAGCTGGTGAAAATTTTTTATTAGATGGTTCGGCTTCTTCTGATGACAATGGGATCGTATCATACATTTGGGACTTTGATGACTCAAATGGGTTCCAGCAAGATGCTATCGGTGCAGTGGTTAACCATATTTATGACACCGCCGGGACATACACTGTGACCCTAACCGTTACCGACACGAACGGTAGTACTGATTCTGATACTGCCGCCATAACAGTGCAAGACCCATCAAAATTACCAATAGAAAACACACAAATTATAGATAATCGATTACGTGAATCAGCCCCTGATTCCGTGCTAAGTGATTCTACATGGATCGATGTAGGAAGGATCGATAGCGCTGGAAATTACCGCAGCACAATCTGGTTTGACCTGTCTCAATTTAATTCCACCGACCATGTCGAACAAGCAACCCTTTCACTGTTTTGGTATTATGAGAGCCGCAACCAGAGTACAGATGTGGGCATTTACCGCCCGGCTAACTGGGATGCGGACTATGTGACATGGAACACACGAACTGTCGGCACGACCTGGAATAATCCGGGCGGGGACTGGTACGATAGGAACAATGTGGCTCAGGGAGCAACCCCATATGCCACTGTTGCACTCCCTGTTGATACTCCACCTGATTACATGTACCATGATTTCGATGTCACGGATTTGGTGCAGAGCTATGTCAACGGCACATATGAAAACACCGGCTTCTTTATCAAAGCGAACGAGATCGATAACAGCTACATCGCCTTCTACAGTTCCGACTGGTCCAACGCCAGCCAGCGGCCTAAGCTGAGCATCACCCATACACCGGAAGATGGACCTATAAATCACGCCCCGGTCCTCACACCTATCGGCCCCCAATCAACCAGCACCGGCTCCCTCCTCCAGTTCACCATCACCGCAACCGACCCCGACAGCGACCCCCTCACCTACTCCACCGGCATCCTCCCCGGCGGCGCAGCCTTCAACTCCACCACCCGCACCTTCTCCTGGATTCCAGGTGAAACCCAGGCCGGTACATACACAGTGCACTTCGAGGTCACGGACGGCTCATTGACCGACGCAGAAGATGTCACTATCACAGTGAATGAAACAGATACCACACCGCCAGTAATTACCAATGTAATCTCATCCAATATAACCAGTTCAAACATAGCCATTTACTGGACAACCGATGAGCCTGCGACTTCTCAAATAGAATATGGACTGGATACTAACTATGGTTCAAAAACCAATCTGGATTCCAGCTTGGTTACCACTCATAGCGATACGATAACGGGATTAACCAACAACACTGCTTACCATTACCGGGTCAAATCCATAGATGCTTCTGATAATCCGGCGGTCTCTGGCGGCTATACCTTTATCACGCTTCCAATTAGCACTGGCACAGGCGGCCTGTGGCACTTTGACGAGGGGATCGGAGGAATAGTTGCTGATTCGTCC
>JAKRWB010000729.1 GCA_022353185.1 ANME-2 cluster archaeon
CATGACCTCGGTCTTGATGTGGTCAGGCTGACCACAACCCGCAAAACCAATCGTCCTCATGTGGCACTTCGTTTTGATGGACACATTTTTGCTGTAGACACTACCCGTACTTTTGGGAACGACCCAATCCAGCCTGATGCATATCTTATCACCCATGCCCATTCTGACCACCATGGCAAATCTGCAATGATGTCACTCAAATCCATCTGTTCTGAAGACACAGCCCGGGCGCTGGAGATAAGGTTTGGCAAGGATTATATGGGACAGACGTTCCAGATAGGCGAAAAAATTGACATCGATGGAATTGAAGTAGCAACCCATCCCACTCACCACACTATTGGTTCGTGTGCATTCTCCTGGGAGAATCACAACGGAATCCGGACACTGGTGACTGGGGATGTGAAGGATGCTTCAGACCTGCCTGAGTGTGATTTTTTAGTGACTGAAGCCAATTACGGCGACCCGGCCGACCCATCATGCTATTTCGAGGACGACGTTGCCGGACTGGAACAAATTATCGAGGATAATGTGGCTCTCGGTGCCTATGCCTTTGGTAAAGCACAGCGAGCGGTAAGCATTGCACGTAATGCAGGCTGGCAGGACGAGATATCAATGGACACTAAAGGGTATAATCTGACTAAGGGCCTCATGTGTGATTGTGGTCCTCTTGCAGAAATCATGCAGTATAACGGCGGGCACGAGGGTTTAGTAATTGTGCCGCCATGGGACCTGGGAAAATTACCAGGCAGCATGAAGAAATACGTGCTCACAGGCAGGCGGGACTACTATTACCCGGCCATACATATCAGTGACCACATGGACGTGACCGGGCTGGTTGATATGGTGGTGGGACTTGAACCCGAGGCCACCCTTATTTACCATCCGGACGGTCACAGGCCACAGCGGCTGGCAGCACATCTTAACAAGGTGGGGTGTCCGGCGGTTGCACTAAGTGAAGTGATATCTAGGAGTTTGTTGTGATGTTGACAGATACCCTGCTGGGAACAATTATTATTTTATTGTTCATACTCATCGTACTGGTGCTTAAACAGGGCAAGGTCGAGCCCAGGGATGTTGAATCCGCAGTATCGAATTCCTGGATTAGGCTGGGCCTTGATGAGCGGTTGGGTGAACTGACCACCTATGCCGGTGATATCAGGGATAATTACCGATCACTGGAACAGATGCTTCGTGTTCCTACCCAGAGGGGTGCTCTGGGTGAAATGGCACTGGAAACCATTATCTCTGACCAGCTTCCACCTGATATGTTCGGTATCAGGACAAAAGTGTTCGATGGCAAGATACCTGATGCATACATCAAGTCAACGGTGGGCATTATCTGTATAGATTCCAAGTTCCCGCTTGAGAACTACATAGGATTCATGGAGAGTGGTGACCCCAAAGAGCAGGACGGCTTTAAACGTCAGTTCTTAAGGGATGTACGGGGACACCTGGACAAGATAGCGCAGGATTATGTGCGACCTGATATGGGCTCGGCAGAGTTTGCTTTTGCCTACATCCATTCAGAAGGTGTGTACTGGTTCCTGGTCAATGAAGGCTTTGACATGCTGCGGGAATTCACTAAAAAAGGAGTACAGGTGGTATCGCCGCTAACCCTGTCCCACAAGATAGAACTGATTAAAGCCGGAGTGCATGCCCGCAAACTTTCAGAGGATGCCCAGCAGGTGCAGGCAGCTCTGGCAGTGCTGTCCAGGCGTTTTGGTGAAATAGATGAGAAATGGAGAGTGTTCCACCAGACCCACCTGAGGAATCTGGGTAACAAGGCCGAGGAGATAGATTCGGCATACAATGGCTTGAGGAGCGATTTCGATAGAATCGGCAGGTTATCTGATGAATGACATTGATAATGGAAAAAGCAGGCGCTGTTTAGAAGTAAATTGCTATTAATGCATTCGAAGCCCTTAAATGAAATAATTCCCTATTAGGCTCAATTTGAAATCAGGAACCGATGTGAAACATTATGAGCAAGAAAGCAGCAGTAATTAAAGGAGATGGCGTGGGACCAGAACTGGTGGACGCCATGATGGCAGTAACCCAGGCCGCTGGTACGAATGTGGAGTTCATACCCTGTGAGGCCGGGGCCACATGGTGGGAAGCAAACGGCGGCGATTCACTTATTCCAAAGGAGACCTGGGACCTGCTTGATGAGACCGATGCATGTTTCAAAGGACCTACAACCACACCTGGCGGCGCTGGTTCACCCAGGAGCGTTGCTGTATCCATCAGGCAGAAATTCGATCTATATGCAAATGTCAGGCCGATAAAGACATTCCCGAACACGGCAAAGCCACTGGGCGATGTGGATTTCGTGTGTGTCAGGGAAGGTACCGAAGGGTTGTATATAGGTGAAGAAGTCAAACTTACAGATGATGTTTATATTGCCATTCGCAAAATAACCCGTACCCAGAGCAGCAACATTGCAAGATATGCCTTTGAGGAGGCAAAGCGCAGAGGCTGGAAGACAGTGGTGCCCATCCATAAAAGCAATATCCTTAAACTGACCTGTGGCACTTTCCTTGAAGAGGTAGAAAAGGTACATCAGGACTATCCTGACATGGAGGTATGGAAATACCACATCGACAACATCGCCCAGCAGTTGATCAAGAATCCCCAGATATTCAACGAGTCGATATTGCTATCTACCAATCTTTTCATGGATGT
>JAKRWB010000730.1 GCA_022353185.1 ANME-2 cluster archaeon
CATATATCTTATTTAATGGTGACCCTTGTCAGCCGCCTTTTCTGCCTGCCGCTTGCCGTATGTAACTTCTGTTGCATCCAAACAGGTTTCGCAAAGCTTTACTTCTTTTTTCTTGTAATAGGGCTCGCTGAAATCAGGAACCTTTATTCCCACAGCATACAGTTGTTCACCTTTTTTGCTGCACAGGTCACATTTTTTTCCTTTCACTTTAACACGCTTCCCATTGGCACCATGGGAAGCGTTGGTACATTCCTCGCAAATGCCCATCCACATCCCTGTAGGGTAGGCATTTCTGAATCTCGGTACATCTGGTTTCACAGGACATAGAGTAGGTCTTCCTACACCGCATAGATCACAATCTCCCATTTTTTTTCACCTCCTATAGTCCCAGTACATTAGCTGCACTTGCTGCCCAGTTGACAAAAGGTTCTGGAACAATACCTATTGCCAGAACACCTATTAATGCCACCAGTATAGCTAGTGCATATGCTCCAGGTATTGTCAATTTTTCTTCAGACGAAGGCGGAAGTACATACATATATTTCACAACCCTGGCGTAATAATACAGGGACAATGCACTATTCAATATGGCAAATATCACCAGGAGTAAAAAACCTCCTTGCAGCACTGAATAGAACAGTATGAACTTACTGACAAAACCTGCTGTTGGTGGAATACCAGCCAGGGCAAACAGGAATATCATAATGCTGAATGCCAAAAATGGAGACCTTTTACCCAGTCCGGCAAAGTTATCCAGATGATCAACGTCCTTTGCATTACTGTTCTCCTTCAACAACATATATCCCAGTGCAGCCACTGCAATAAAAGCACCCGTCTTCATGAATGCATGGGACATAACATACAGTATGCCTGCAGTCAATGCCTCAGGTGACATTACCACAAACACCATGGAAATATATCCTGCCTGAGCCACAGAAGAATAAGCCAACATTCGCTTTAAGCTCCTTTGGCTAAGGGCAACCACATTCCCAAGGGTCATGGTAATTATTGCAAGAATCATGAACACCATTGCTATATCGACCTTGATGGCTATCATCGCAATCAATAATACCCTGAAAGCTGCCACAAAGGCCATCTTCTTTGACCCGGCTGCCAGTAATGCTGATATAACGGTGGGTGCGCCCTGATATGTATCCGGCGCCCACATATGGAACGGTACCAGTGCCATCTTAAATCCGAATCCGGCCACGATCAGCACCATAGCCATTATACCAAGAGGGCTTTGGATGATACCGGGGTTCATGCTAAAGTAATCAGCAATTTCACTGATATTGGTAAGTCCACCGCTCAAGCCATACAAATATGACAGACCGAACAACAACAATGTAGACGACAGCGCACCTACAATAAAGTACTTTATAGCAGCTTCCATACTCTTCGGGTCCTTCTTGTTGAATCCCGCAAGTGCATAAGTGGAAAGACTGGCCAGTTCAAATCCAATGAACATTGTCACAATATCTACTGCCGATGCAACTACCATCATTCCGATGGTCCCGAGTAGTATTAGCGTATAATACTCGTCTTGATTCGAATGGCCATCATACTCTCTTATCGATGCGATGACCACAATCAAGGATACCAGCAAGAATGTCAACTTAAAGAATTGGCTCATTGGGTCGATGGTCAAAGAATCTGCCAATATGCCTTCCATCTGTAGATCATATATTCCTCTATACACTATGATCGAGCTGGCCACTGCAAGGAATATTGCAGCAAGATATCCCAGTACATGTTTCTGGGATTTTGCCAGAAATAGACCAATCATCATAATGGCAAGAGCCCCAATGATCAATATCAGTTCTGGAGCGAATTGGGAAGCTAATTCTATATAATTCATATCACATCACTCCTGGAATGATTGTACTGGCATATTCAAACATTTCCATCACTGAACCCGGATATACTCCAAACAGTATTATCAACAACACCAGTATCGCCATTGGTACCATTTCGAAATTAGCCAGGTCATGAGGTTCGCCAAGTTTTTCATTGTAACTGCCAAACATGGCTCGTTGCATTGCCCATAAGTGATACCCAGCCGTAGCTACAATACCAAGCATTGCCACAAGTGCATATACTGGTAGAGTCAGGTAACTTCCTGTCAGTATCATAAACTCGGCAACAAAACCGCTCATAGCCGGAAGTCCCAGGGATGCCATGAATCCAGCCATCATCAAGAAGGCCAGTTTAGGCATCCGATCAGCCAATCCGCCCAAATCTGGTATGATTCTGGTATGGACACTATGCTGTATCACCCCTACGCTCATGAAAAGCACGGCAGTGATCAGTCCGTGACTGAATTGCTGGAACATGGCTCCGGAAACCGACATGTAGTTGAATGCGGCAGCTCCCAGCATCACATAACCCATATGGGCTACACTGCTGTAAGCGACCATCTTCTTCAGATCTTTCTGGGCCAGTGCTGCAAATGTTGCATATAATATGCTTACCACAGCCAGAACCGCCATTAATGTGATAATACTGTCACGATATGGTCCCAGACCATCTATCATTGGCAACAATACCCTGAACAACCCGTAGCCCCCCATCTTAAGCAACACACCGGCCAGCAGTACACTACCTGCAGTGGGTGCTTCCACATGAGCATCCGGTAACCAGGTATGGAAAGGTACGGTAGGCATCTTCACCAAAAACCCGAAGAACAGGGCAAGGAAAATACCAACTCTCATCTGATCAGATGCGATGTCAGAAAATGCCTGTAACAATACCGGTATTTCAAAGGTTTTAACACCGGTACTGAAATACAGCGCAAATATCCCCAGTACCATTACAAGACTGGCAACATGAGTATAAATGAAGAATTTAATGGCTGCATAATCCTTCTTAGGACCTCCCCAGATACTTATCAGGAAGTACAGTGGTATCAGTGTCAGTTCCCAGAATATGTAGAACAGGAAGAAATCCAGGGCCATAAATACCCCAAACACTCCAGCCTGAAGTACCAGTATCAAAGCAAAGAACTGATTAGGCTGTTTGTTCTCTCCCCACGCATAAATAATAGTTAATGGACATAGTATCGCATTTAACAATATCAGCGGCATGCTGACTCCGTCAACACCCAGATAATAATTTATCCCCATACTGCTGATCCAGCTATGTATTTCCGTGAACTGAAATTCAAGGAAAGCCAGACCGGATTTGAACTGGAGATATATCATTATCGTAAGTATGAAAGACATTGTTGACGAAATCAATGCTATCATTCTAGCTGATTCACGAGTTTTAGTGAAAAGCGTAATGGCAGCACCAATTAAGGGAAGAAACAATATTAACGAAAGTACGTTATCCATCTCAAATCACCCCCCACGATAGTACCAAAGCTAACAAAGCTACACCTAAAACCGTTGCAGTGGCATAATTCTGCACCACGCCTGTTTGTATCTTTTTCAAGACTTCTGCTCCTCCTATGAAAAATGAACTGATGCCGTCAATTATACCATCAACAATCTTACGGTCACTGAACTCACTGGTCAGGGCGAGTACTCCATAAGTGAACTTCATGGATATCAACTCAATGAATATCTCATGCTGGTAGTATCGCTTGGCAAGAATCCTGAATAAAGGATTTCGCATATTCCCAATCAATGCTACACTTATCCACCGTCTGTCATAAATTATCCATGCTAACAGTAGTCCGCCCACACCAACGATAACCGGTAATAGGATTATTATTGGGGAAGCATGATGGGCGACATTAAGAATTTCTTCATGACCTATAACATTATATCCACCTAATACAGCAAGATGATGAATTTCGTCATGATCATAAGTTTGGCCTACGAAATCCAGGAACGGGAGGAAAGCAAGCATTCCAAATACCAATGCAAATGCAGCAAGAACTGATAAAACTCCTGTCATAGTTGCTGGGGACTCATGAGGATGTCTTTCCTGTCGGGATTTGCCTGTGAATGCCATAAACCACAGCCTGAATGTATATATTGCTGTTAATAATGCCGCTAATATACCAAAGGCAAATGGGATCCAGTTATTAGTCATGTGGGCAAATACATATGAGCCTTCTATAATAATCGCATCCTTACTGACAAAGCCGCTGGTACCAATAGGTGTATCAAGTATTTTCAAAAATGGTATACCAATACCGGCAAGTGCCAGTGAAGAAAATAACATGGTAATCCCTGTGATTTTCATCTTACCCATCAGACCGCCCATTTCACGCAGATCATTTGTACCAGTCGAATGAATAACACTGCCTGCACACAAGAACAGACATGCTTTGAAGAATGCATGATTGATCAGGTGGAACATGGCAATACCTACTGCTGCAGCACCTATTACTGATCCCATTCCCAGTGCCAACATCATATATCCAAGCTGGCTGATTGTGGAAAAGGCAAGTACACGTTTGATATCGTTCATTACCAATCCCATAGTAGATGCGAACAGTGCTGTAAAACCTCCTATATAAGCTACAACAGTGAGTGTCGCAGGAATTGTAATTCCGGCTAATTCAATCGCAGGAGATGCAATAAACATCGGGAACGTCCTGGCAACCAAATATACACCAGCTGTTACCATAGTAGCTGCATGGATCAAAGCCGACACCGTAGTGGGACCTTCCATTGCATCAGGTAACCATACATGTAGCGGGAACTGCCCGCTCTTACCCACCGCACCGCCAAAGAAGAGCAGTGTAATGATAGTAAGTTGACCTGAAGGTATATGATGAATGTTTTCGAAAATCGTACTGAACTGGAGCAGATATACTGTCTCATGCCCGGTAATATGGGGAAGTACGTGTTCAACCATATTCTGGTATAATATTACTATACCAGCTAAGAACAGCACATCACCCACACGTGTGGTGAGGAATGCCTTCTTTCCGGCAGCGGCTGCTGAAGGTTTCCTGTACCAGAAACCAATTAGCAGATATGAACACAGTCCTACCAGTTCCCATGAAATAAAGAACTGAAGGATATTATCTGCCAGCACCACACCCAGCATAGCAGCAGTGAATAATGCAGTCTCTGCAAAATATCTGGGTTTGGCTGGATCGTGTGCCATATAACCTATAGCATAGATGTGAATGAGCAAACTCACAAAAGTTACCATCATCAACATTACACTTGCCAGAGGATCGATCAAAATACCAACATTCAATACTGAAAACCAAGGAGCTGATACTTCAATAGGTATACCTGTTTTATTTATCTGTAAAAATGCCAATACAGATATAATACAGGATATGGCGATTGCCAGTATCGGTATATGTCCTCCACCCGAGGGGAGTTTCTTGCCAAAAGCAAGGGTAAGTACGAATGCTAACACCGGAAGTGCCGGTATCAAAAATACTATATTATCAACAGCCATATCTTACCACCTCAGGATGTTGATGTTGTCAATATTGACATTGTTCTTAGACCTGAATATACTCATTAATATTGCAAATCCTATGGCTGCTTCAGCAGCTGCCAGCGCAATGCTGAACAGCACAAAAACATGACCGTTAACCTGGTTGAAATGTGATGCAAAGGCTATCAGGTTGATGTTGGCTGAATTAAGCATCAGTTCCACACACATCATAATCATGATTCCTGAGCGCAGAGTCATCACACCATAAACGCCAATGCAGAACACTATGGCAGAAACAATTAGATAATAACTAACCGGTAACATTATTCATCTTCCTCCTTTTTGGCCATGTAAAGACTCCCTAACAGCGCTGCTAACAGAATAAGTGAAAGGACCTCAAAGGGGATTACATATTTAGTGAACAACAGTCCTCCTACATGTTCAATCGCACTTGCATCCGTTGAACCATCTTCCCATTCTGTAAACGTAATATCTTCAGCTTCACCCCATGAATTGAATGCAGGTGCACTCAATATTGCAGCCACGAATGCTACTACTAACAGAAGTGCAGTCAGCAGGTTAATCATATTTCCTACCTTGCCTGATAATTGTTCCATTATCACTCCACCTCCTGTCCTCTGGTAGTGAGCATCACTGCAAATAGGATCATCACACCGATAGCTCCCACATAGACCAGTATCTGCACTACAGCCACGAATTGGGCACTAAGCAGTACATAGAACCCGGCCGCACTCATCATAGCTATAACACAATGAAAAGCGCTGTGTACAACTTCCTTTGATTTAACCACCATTATGGATGAACCAATCATGATTATTGATATAATCGCGAAAGGTATTATTTGAAGATCTATCATTTCGTATACCCCCCTGTCCTACCCTCAAGTTCAGCTTTGTTTGGAGCTGCGAGTTGATCAGGGCTGTAGATTGTCTCTTCCTTGGTCCAACAAGCCAATTCAAAGTGTTTTGTCATAGACAGTGCCCCATTTGGACAGTAATCAACACATAATCCGCAAAACATACAATGCCCGTTATCAAATTGTGGATACCATTTACCGGATTTTACAATCTCAATGACATCATTGGGACACATCTGGGAACAGATGCCGCAACCCACACATTTATCCTTGTCAAGATGTTGCTGCCCCCTGAAAGCATCAGGCAGTTCCATTATTTCTTCAGGATATAGTCTAGTTACAGATTTTGTATATACATTGCGAAGTGTTAAATATAAATTTCTCAATACCATTTCTTTTCCACTCCTATGCCCACATTAATCCTATAATAGTTGACCATATAAGGTTTAATAACGCAAGCGGAATTAATACCTTCCAGCCAATATCGATTACCTGATCAATCCTATACCTTGGCAGAGCACCTCGTACCCATATAAAAAGCATTATCACCATTATTGTCTTGGCGATTAGCCAAAAGATTCCTGGGATGTACAGGTTACCGAAATACGGGAGACCATTCCACCCACCTAAGAATAACAAAGTTATTAGGAAAGCGCCAACAACTGCATGGAAATATTCAGCAAAGAATGCCAGTCCCCATCTCATTCCACTATATTCCGTAGCCCATCCTGCTACTAGTTCTTCTTCTGCTTCAGTCTGGTCAAAGGGTATACGTCCCACATCAGCCAACAGAGCAATGAAAAATACCACAAAACCCAATGGCTGCGCAATGACGAACCACCAAGTTGACTGAGCTTGTACTATTTCTACAATATCCAATGAATATGCCATCACGGCAACACTGATAATTCCTATACCTAACGGAACTTCGTAACCAATCATCTTTGCTACGTTCCTGAAACCCGCAAGCAATGCATATTTACTACCTGAACCCCATCCTGCCATAAATATTGCAAAAATGGACAATGCAGACACTGCTTCAAGATATAGGATACTAACATCCATTCGAGACACTGCTACAGCATATTCGTTCCCCTTGATCATAAGAAGATCAAAAGGAATGACCGCCACCATTAAAAAACCAGACGTGAGTGCAACAATTGGTGCCCCTATGAATAACCATTTATCTGCCTTTGTAGGTATAATATCTTCTTTGGTAAATAATTTGATGGCATCTGCAATTAGCTGCAGTACCCCAAATCGACCACCAACACGGTTGGGACCGATCCTTGATTGTATATC
>JAKRWB010000091.1 GCA_022353185.1 ANME-2 cluster archaeon
TTCATGTCAATGATGAGCGGTTATACGAATATATTGATCGATTCAACAACTGAGAACCAGGCTCATATCACGATAATGCCAAAGGAAGGCGAGGATTACATACACCTCTACCACGGGCTTGAGAACCATATCTATGATCTGGAAGGGGTGAAAGGTGTCTCGTCATATTTCCAGGGTGAAGCTGCCCTGCAGTACAAACACAACGCGGAAGGGGTGTTATTGTACGGTATCAATCCCGAAGATGAGAATCGGGTCGTTAACAGGGATAAATATATGCTGGCCGGGGAGTTTACATCCATTGAAAATCCCGGAAGCCACATAGTCCTTGGTTACAAATTAGCTAAAAACCTTGATGTGGGGATGGGTGACAGTGTCACAGCCCAAATCCCGGGGGCAGAACCTACTGATTTTATTGTTACCGGCATATTCCAGACCGGGACGCCGCTTGATGAAACAATGGCATTTGTAAATATTGGGCGGTTGCAGGATCTCTATGGAGCAGGGGATGTGATAACAGGAATGGGGATAAAGATGTCTGATCCTTATGCTTCTGAAGATGTGGCTAACGGAATTGACCGTGAGACCGGTTATGATGCCATAAGCTGGATGGAGCAGAATGCAGAAATACTGACCCTTCTTGCGTCCTCGGAAGGTATGGTTTATTTCTTTTATATTATCATTTTCGGCATATCGGGTTTTGGTGTTGCCAATGTTCTGATTATGATAGTTATGGAAAAGACGGGTGAAATAGGCATGTTAATGGCTATGGGCACGTCCCGGCGGAGTATAATGCTGATATTTTTACTGGAAGCGGCAATCTTGGGGATGATGGGGGTTGTTGTCGGTTGTGTATTGGGATATGTAGCATCAGTGGCAATTGCATCCATTACCATACCCATACCTCCCGAGATGTATTTCGGGATGGACCACCTGCCCGTAGTAATAGAATTTAAGAACTTCATCTCAGCCAGTGTTTTTGCTATGGTCATTAATATCATAGCTGGAGTATTCCCAGCCAGGCGTGCGTCAAAAATGGACCCTGTGGAGGCGATTTATAGTGTCTGAAAAGTATATAAT
>JAKRWB010000731.1 GCA_022353185.1 ANME-2 cluster archaeon
GATGTTGGTAAGACTTACAAAGAACATGTAACTGCCCAGCCCCATGCCGAATATCCCGCCGAGAGCAAGCAACAACGAAGAACGCTTATCCAGCTTGAAGGCAGCAGCTGGTCCTTTATCCAGAGAAAAGAGTACATACATGGCCATCACAGGAATGGGCAGACTGATGAAAGCCCCCCATAAAGGTTCTACATAATAAAGACCTGCCCTGCTGGCGATTATGGAAAATGCATAACAAACGGCGGCCATAAGAGTGAATTGCACACCCAGCTTCGGGTCCTTTTCACTGCCCGATGCTTTCTCCCTGCTCAGTACCAATATACCCAGGACGATGAGGACAGTCCCCATCACCACCCCCGGGCCGATAGCCTCTTTCAATAGCAACCAGCTGAGTACCATGGTGAAGAGGGGAAAGGTGAATATCAGGGGCAGGACCCTGGACACGGAAGCATATTCCAGTCCACGGAAATACAGATATCCACCCAGGAGGAGCCGTAGCAGCCCGCCAAGGGAAAGGTACAAAAATGCAATGAACGGTATATTGAGGTCATACCCATGGAGCACGATATTCAGCATTAACATGAAGGCCAATGCTGCTGTTGTACGCACCATTACCGCGGGGAAGGGCTTCATATCTTTCAGCCCCATCTTGTACAGCACCGCAGCTATGGACCAGAAGAGTGCAGCCATGATGGCCGTGATCTCACCGATACCTACCATATAGTACCGTGATGCTCTGGAGAGGATATAAAGTTTGCAGGGCATCCGGTTATCTTTAATTATTATGTGTATATTGGTGAGATATATATAAGTCGTAATTATATTACCCCGTATTTTAATTGAAATATAGGTTTGATGGAAATATTTATAATAGATAACCATTATGCACATATTATCCCAAAATATTTTTGAGGGTTCATTTTTGTTACCTGAAGACGACCGATTCGAAAACCTTGAAAATAAGATTGCGGTTCTAGAGAATCGTATTGAAATTCTGGAAGGTAAAGAACCAGCAAAGGAACAAAAAGATAGATATAAAGAAACCTCAAAAGAAACCTCAAAAGAAACCTCAGAAGAGACCACAGTAGAAATAGCAACAAAGGGTTCCAGGGAGACTTCACGGGAATCAGAGAACATTGGCTTCAAAATATTCGGCGCTGTAGGTTTCTTATTCATCTTGCTTGGTCTTTTCTACCTCTACCGGTACGCTGTTGAACAGGGATGGATAGGTATTCTCGAACGTGTTGTCCTGGGGATAATTTTGTCGCTGGCTTTCCTGGTTGTGGCTGAAATTTTCAGGAGGAAGGAATATCCCCAGTTCTCACAGCTCATTACCGGCGGCGGGATCGCCCTCCTTTATTTCACGATATATTCAACGTACCATTTCAGAGAATTTCGAGCAGCCCTGGACATGAGCCTTAGTGTAAATTCCATCCTTCTTTTTCTTATAATGGTCTTTGCAGCCTTCCTGGCATTGAGACAGAATTCACTTATCCTCACAATTTTTGCATTCTTCCTTGGCTATCTGTCCGCATTATTGACAGGAGAAGAACACCAGATGATGATCTCGACCCTGATTCTCTCGGCCGGCCTGACAGTGATCCTCTGGAAGAATAACTGGAAAATAGGTATCTATCCGGTGATTGTATCATACTTACTGTATACATTATTCTTTTTGCAATCAAATATTGTACATCCTGCATACGAAATAGGTTCTTCCATCGTCTACTATGCAATTGGCTACCTCATCTGTTTCTTTATCCTCTTTACTATACTGAGTCTAATTCTCAAGGATGAAGGGAATAATACCCAAAATGCCGTAATTACTCTTATCAACGCCTTTGCAGCGTTCATATTCGGACTCTCGATAGTCTCGGATTACTGGTATCCTGCCAGAGGTGTATTTGTAATATTGATGTCAGCAGTGTACCTTGGGCTGGTGTATTTAGCTGACAAAAGACAACATAAAATGATGTTTCGGGTATTTTTTGTCCTTTGTATAACATTTCTCACTATAGCAGTACCTGTCCAGCTGGAGAAGTCCTGGGTGGCTTTTGCCTGGGCGATAGAAGGGGTCCTACTTGTCCACGCAGGTGTCAGGTTAGATAATTGGCATCTCCGACGCCTGGGTTATATCGTACTCGGTCTGGCTGCCCTACGGTCACTGTTCTGGGATGTTCACGGCTTACCCTTCTGGGAAAGAGCCATCAGTATGGTAGCAGTGATCCTTGCATTGTACGGAGTGCAGTACCTTCTTTCCAGGGCAAAACTCAGGGATGATGAAAAGAACCTATCCGCACTGTTCAATATTGCAGGCACGTTTCTCCTGACGATCTCACTCGCTGTTGAGATACTGGATGGCAACGGTTTGTTGGCTGCTTTTTCCCAGGACGTCAGGCATGTCATTCTTTCAGTTGTCTGGGCCGTGGAAGCTGTCGTACTTATCGTGGTTGGTTTTGTGACCAGGTCAAGCTCTCTGAGATATCTCGGTATATTGCTTTTTGGCATTACGGTGATGAAAATCCTTTTCGTTGATCTTAGTTTTATTGAGACCATTTACAGGACGGTCGTTACGATTCTAGTGGGTCTCATCGCATTGGGGGCATCATTCGTATATGTGAAGAACAAGGAGCGGATAGAGGGGTTATTAAAGTGAAAAAATGGATGCTGACGGTGATACTGCTT
The DNA here is from genome assembly GCA_022353185.1 of ANME-2 cluster archaeon. Taxonomy (GTDB): domain Archaea; phylum Halobacteriota; class Methanosarcinia; order Methanosarcinales; family Methanocomedenaceae; genus Methanocomedens_B. The sequence continues at coordinate 2,686 of JAKRWB010000731.1, forward strand.
TTATCATTGTGCTTATCGGTCCTGGCGTATGCTCCTTCCTGGCAGTATGTTCAGGATATTACAGTGCCGGACGGCGACCAGCCGGTCAAGCTGATGCTTTCCAGTCCCATACTGAACAATGCCAGGTTTGATGGAGCCGACCTGCGTGTCGTGGAGAGCGGGGTAGAGGTTCCATATAAGTTGTACCTGGAGTCGGCAGCGGAACAACAACAAAGTGTCACATCCATCGAAGCTTCATCCACCAGACTCGAGTTCAGATCGATATCCTATGAACCTGCAAACCTGTTCGATGGAGATTCCACTTTGCAGGAAAATGCCTATTTCCAGATCGATGCAACGATAGACACCCAGACCGCCTGGCTTGTGGTTGATGTGGGTTCACCGAAGCTAACGAGTAAGGCGGTATTCACTGCAAGGGACCCGGGAAAAACATTCACGTATGTTCAGGTGGAAGGCAGTAATGATAAAACATCCTGGGTTAGATTGAAAAGTAAATCCAAAGCAGGCGAGAGTACCGTAAAAACTGTGGATTATGCTCCCGCCTCCTTCAGATATCTCAGGTTCACGTTCTGGCACACAGGTAACCTGGTATTGAACGAGCTGGAACTGTATGGCGAGAGCACGGGTTATCTCCTGTTCTTTGCACATAATGGCAGGACGTATGAACTGTATTACGGAAATCCAATTGCACCAGTTCCCGAATATGAACTGGATGAACTGTACATTTCTGCCACAACACCCCTGGCATACGCACTTGGTGAACGTATCAATCCTGCATTCGATGACGATCCTGATAAGGATGGTATCGGTGCTGACGACAACTGCCTGTTCATCAAGAATCCTGACCAGGCCGATATTGATAATGACGGCGTGGGCGATGTATGTGATAACTGCATCCAGGTAAAAAATAAAGACCAGCGTGACAGGGATAACGATGGGTTTGGTGATGCATGTGACAACTGTCCGGACTCATACAATCCGAACCAGTTCGATAATGACCTCAACGGAATCGGATATGTGTGCGACGATGCGGACAATGACGGGGTGGTAAACCCCAGGGATAATTGTGTTGAGGGCTACAATCCAGGTCAGGAGGATACGAACCGGAATTATATCGGTGATGTGTGCGAGGATGATGATAACGACGGGATTCCAAATTACGCAGATAACTGTCCACAGGCCAATGCAGACCAGGCTGATATTGATGAGGACGGTATCGGGGATGTGTGTGATAACTGCCCTACCGTGAAGAACAGGTTACAGTTGGATGCTGATAAAGATGGTGTGGGAGATGAATGTGCAGATGCTGATAATGACGGGGTCTTTGACCCTGTTGATAATTGTCCGGAGGTACCCAACCCTGACCAGTTGGACTGGGATAAGGATACTCTGGGTGATGAGTGCGATAACTGTCCCGACCATGCCAACCGGGACCAGGCAGATGTTGACAGGGACGGCATCGGGGATGTCTGCGATGGTGAGGAGAGCCGCATGCTGGAGAACAAGACAGTTGTGTGGGGATTTATCGGGCTTGCTATTGTTGTGATAGGTTACCTGGCATTTTCAATGATGAGACATCCGCCTGAATGATGTCACAGGGCACCGCCATTTCATATCAGTTCATTTATTTTCACTGCTACGTCCTCAGGACTCTCCGCCACCACCACCCCCGCACCCTACAGCGCCTCGATCTTCTCCTGCACGCTGTCTATCATATTAACTGGCAGGATTCAGCCACCCTCTATATGCAAGTTGTAATTAACTAAATATGGAATCCTTATTAGCTATCACG
>JAKRWB010000732.1 GCA_022353185.1 ANME-2 cluster archaeon
CGAAAAACTGAAAAATGCATTAAAATATTCAGTGGCAGAAGTAACTTCTACTACCATGTTTGGCAGCGAGACCGTAAGTATGCTTTGGTTCGAAAACAAACATGACCGAATATTTAACAATCTTAATTCTCTTGTAGATATATACAACTCAGAACACGGGGTCATTGTGGACTATTCAAAGGTCATGGAATTGGTTAAAATGGATATAACCGAAGATTCGATGGAAATGTATGAGAATAAAGTTAGTAATATTCTCGACAAGAATCCTAAGCTAGACTGAAATTAATCATCAGGTGGCTATATGAATACAATCATAGAAGATAGGGCAGACAAACAGTCTAAAAAGCTTCTGAGTTTTAGATTGTATGGGAGTTTTGCCCATTTCAATCAGCCAATCAGTAATCGTTTCAGGAATACGTATTCAGTCATTCCAAAGCCTCAGTTATTGGGGCTTATTGGATCAATTGTTGGCCTCGAAGGATATAAAAATAAGGATACAATCCCTGTATTTTATCAAAAACTAAGTAATCTTAAAGTTTATATCAAACCTAATACTAATCAGGATAGAAAATTTGCAGTAACATACAATAGTATGAATAGTTTCCTGAGCAATAGGGTTGATGCGGGTCCTCCGAACGTAATAATGAATGAACAAATACTGATGGAGCCAGATTACGAGATTGGTCTATTGCTCAATGAAAATAATGATATTCATAAAAAAATCATTGAGTATGTGCAAGATAATCGGACAACATTCCCAATTTACTTTGGCAAAAACGAATTTTTTGCAAATATCCAGTATATTTCACTGGAAGATTATGAAATAAACTTTGTAGATAATCTCGTATGTAATAGTATCTTGCCTTTTGATGAACTGGGAAAAGGAAGTGCCAGTAACGTAAAACTAGAATTGCTTCCAATTGATTTCAATGAGCATTTTAAATATATTTATCACTTGATGGCAATACCCCAGAAAGACTGTGGTATTAATATAAAAAACCCCAGTAATTTTATCACGTCAAACGGTAGCATATATTATGTCTTCTGAGACTTTTAAATCAATTTTTAATAAATTGGACAAAAGTCTAATCCCACATGATAAATTCTATTCTGCTCATAGGGTATCAGGTAATTTTGAATTACTGGAAGAGCATGCTGAGCTTTGTAGTGATTATTTTCTACACATCATCGATGAGTTAGGGCTAGAACCAATACTTGATAAATTAATATCTGATTTATTCGGGGAAAAGAGACTGAATGAAAGCAAACAAATAATTTTGTATGCAATTTATTATCATGATCTTGGTAAAATAAATCCAAAATTCCAATCCGTAAAAGTAAACGGGAAAAAAGACTCTGGGAATACAACTCACAGTTTTTTTTCTGAATGGATTTTAGGTGCATTTATTAAGACTGATTTTATAGAATCTGATTACATCACATACATAATTGGAAATATTATACGAAATCACCATGGAAGATTAGGTGATTTTACAATTAAAGATTATCTTGAAGATAAAGAGCAAAGAGAAATAATCAATCAAATTCTTCATGTGGTGCACGTAGAAGATCAGCTTTTATCAGAAGACACCAAAAGAGAGTTTTTTAGAAATGATTTTGATTGGCCAAAGCTATTTCTTTTTATAAAACTTCTTTATTCACTTCTAGTTCTTAGTGATTCATATTCAACAATGCATTATAGCAATTCTTTTGATACTATGTATCCTTTGAATTCCATTGATAAGAATATTAGAGAAAAGATGCTAATGTCTTATTCAAAAATATCGTACAATTCAAATCTCGACCAGACAGAATCAAAGGATATATCCTTTTGTGACAATGTAAATGAAATACGAAAAGAGATATTGGTTGAATGCAACAGGAATATGAAAACACTTCTGAATAATGGTGAAAAAATATTCATGCTGGCGGTTCCAACTGGTGGCGGAAAAACTAATATCTCAATGAAATTAGCATTAAATATCCTTGAATATGATGAAAAAGTTAAAAGGTTATTTTATGTATTTCCTTTTATTAATATAATTGAACAAAATTATGGTGTCATCGAAAAAACACTATTCGATGAAAATTTATTCTCACAAAAAACAGGTCTTGTTTCGGATATATACTCACGAGCATACGTGAATAAGTTCCAAGACCGGAGTGATGATTCAATATCATCCATTGAAAAGCAGATGGTTGTTAAGAATGATAATTTTTTGAATAACTGCGTGAACGTAATAACAAATGTCAACTTTTTTAATAGTATTATTAAAAATGGAGGAGATAACCGTTATAAAATCACTTATCTTTGCAATAGCATAGTAGTCATCGATGAGATTCAAACATTAAGTGATGAAAATATAAGAGTATTCTACGATTTTATCAAGGAAACAAGCAGAAATTTGAATATATATTATATAATAATGAGTGCAACACTTCCCAATTTCAATGATTTCATTGATGATGTTGAAATACCACATATAATCAAAAGTCCAGGCAAATATTTCACTCATCCCGTGTTTAAGAGAAATGAAATTATATTTAAAAAAGATGTGGTTGATATAGATGGCATTAAAGGCATATTGACCAAAGAGATTAATGAAAATTATCAATCCGGGCGCGTAAAGATTCTTGTGACATTGAATGTGGTCAACACTTCGAGAAAAGTGTATGAAGAACTAAAATCAGATAATACATTCGATGATTTCCATATATATTTATTGAACAGCA
>JAKRWB010000092.1 GCA_022353185.1 ANME-2 cluster archaeon
TACAAGGTGTATATTAAAAAATTGACTCCATTTATTCTAATAAAATGTCATTAAAACAGGAGTTTTATCATTGACTGAAAATGATTTACAAAAGTTTAAAAAAATCATCATTCCTCTTGATGGTTCAAAAAAATCAGAACGGGCATTGAAATATGGGGTAAGTCTGGCCATTGCCTATAAAGCAGAAATTGTTATTGCATCACTGGCACCTAAAGGTAAAAAATCCGAAGGTCCCATCAGGGCGAGACTTGAGGAGATTAGTCCAGAACTGGTTAAACAATTAAAAAACATGCCTGTATCTATATTGATGGAAACGTATCACGAAATAATGCTTAGTACCATCAGGAATCGTGACATAACTGCCAGGAGTTTCATGAAAGAGGGGGATACTTCAAAAAAATCTGTTCTGAATATGCTATTGGAATTGATAAAAGATGAAAAGGCTGACCTGGTAATTCTGGCATCCCACAGGCGGTCCGGGTTACAAAAACTCACAGAGGGAAGCTTGACTGAAGATTTGATCAAGAATTCATCTGTCCCGGTGCTTGTGGTGGCTAAGTGATAATTCTTGAACATGAACGATCCAATGAGCCTCTAATCGGTGAGCGGGTGATAAAGCACCCTGATATGATACGGGCTGCTGAATGGGTATTGACCGAATATGAACCACCTGAGAGAGATCTTTGTATATTTTTACCATGTTCAATGACAAAACCATTTCATGAAAGCCCATCTCATAAGATTTTTGACAAAATTATTTTCAATCACCTTAATGATGACCAGGTGCATGTGGTTGTTTTTGGTACCTGCGGCATAGCGCCAAGAGAACTGGATACAGAATATCCTTTCATGGATTACAAGTTCATGCTGGGTCGCTGTGATGTACCCCGCATAAAACGGGAGTTCCATAAACTTGAAAGCCAGCGGCTTGCTCGCTACCTCAAAAAAACTGTAGGACATTATATTCACAGGATAGCATATTGTATAGGTGATTTCAGGGCCGCAATGGAAAAGGCAGTGGAATTGAGCGGTGTTGAAGTGGACATAGTCCCTACAGAGCAGAGCATTGAGCAGGTGTTTGACCCTGATTTGAAATTCGGGTACGGTAGTTTACACATGGAACAATATCTCAAGGATTTTGATGAGGCGATTTGCCGTGCTGCGGGTGGAGAGCCTTCAAGCAATATTGTATCGGGTGAATCGATTGTGAAGGACAATGAGTGGTATATATTATAGGATATTTTTGTGTAGGATTCCAGGTATAGAATATCAGATATAAGTTATAGGGTTCCAGCATGTCCACAGATTACTTTTATGCAAAACCAATTGGTATGTGGGTGGCAGTGGAGGAAATTATCGGTGTGGTCAAATCTGTTCACTTCATGAAAAATCACACTGGCAAAACCCGTCTAAACCATCCAGTATCATTAGACTTGCAACGATATTTCAAAGGTGAAACTGTAGATTTTTCATGTTATAATGTAGACCTAACAGGGTTCACGCCATTCCAGCAACAAGTTTTAACTGCTGCACGGTCCATCGTATGGGGTAACGACATCACTTATTCTCAGCTTGCCAGTTTGATAGATAGACCAAAGGCAACGAGGGCAGTAGGTACTGCACTTGGCAAGAACAGGGTACCTGTGATCATACCCTGCCACAGGGTAGTTTCAAAAAATGGGCCCGGTGGATTTTCCTATGGCGCAGACGTGAAACTGAGATTATTGGGACTTGAATCTATAAAGGTCTAAGCAGGCTGTTCCACTTCGGGCGGAGTGATGGTAAACCAATACATAAAGGTATTACGCTTCGTTAAATAATCAGATAATATTTTAACTTCAATGATTCCTGTTTCTCCAGGCTCCACATAAATCTGATTCATGTTACTAATCTTAGTACCGGGTTGACAATCTTTTTTAGTCCAATCATATGCACTACACGTGTCCACCGTAACCATGAAATACCCGCCAAGGTTTTCGTTATTGGTGATGCTGAGCATGTATATTGTCCCCTGAGTATCATTTTCAAAGATTGTTTTGTGGTCCAGCTCTTCATATGAATAATTGGTCAATTCCTTTAATGAAGAAGAGTGATACATTGGGTCTTCAGGGTAGCGGTCAACATTGTCACCATATCCATCTCCATCGGTATCTACCCATTCACTCGAATTATCAGGAAAAGCATCAACAGCATCATGATAACCGTCTCCATCACTGTCTGTGCCGATACTGGCATTTAGCGGGTCCAGATCTACGCTGTCAATGTAGGTATCCCCGTCTGTGTCGGAGTTAAATGGACTTGTTCCCCTATTGTTTTCAGCGTTGTCGCCTATACCATCACCGTCTGAATCTTCCCAATCACTTGGGTCTTCAGGAAAGGCATCCACCGGATCACGGACCCCATCACCGTCAGTATCAGGAGCTTTTAGACATCCGGCAAAGGACAGAGAAACCATAACGATTAACAGTATAACTGCAACATTTTTTTTTGACATGATAACACCTGAATGGGAAAACGCTAACTGTAATCCAATTTGGGCTAGGAACGTATAAATCTTTTCATGCAAAAAATATATGCACACACATATACATACATACATACATACATATACACATACACATATACATATACACATATACATATACACATATACATATATACATATATACATATATACATATATACACCGATTATAAAATATGGTTAAAATCGACCGTATCAATCTTTCAAATAAGGGATACACTCAATTCTTCTGCCCAATAGAATCGAATATATTGGAAACATTGTGGGATATGGGTAACATGACCACATCCCAGATTACTGAACATACCAATATCCCTTTGTCAGGCGTGGCTGGCACTCTTAATAGGCTGGCCAAAGCGGGTTACGTGGAGCGTAATGTTCAAAAAGTAGACGGAAGGGTTCGATATTTGTATATGCCTACTTCTTCCCGGGGTGATGTGGCTTCTGATCTCACCAATAGGGTACTTGACAGTTTGGTGGATTGTTTTGGCGAACTGGCCCTGGAAAATTTGTCAAAATATACATCTAAAAAATGAGTTATATTCAACACATAACAGGAGAATTTGACTGTTACATTACCTGTATTCAGTCATCTCCATTTATGTGGGTAATATTGATGTCAGCAAGGTCTAAATTTTTCAAGGAAAGTCATCCGATGTTAAATCCATATTTATTAGCCAGATCGTACAATTTGTATGATGCTGCTATGTATACCAAGCTGTAAATCACATATTCCATTGTGGTCATCCAATAGTAATCGTAATTGAAAAATGCCTGATATGACCGTAATATACCGATAATAAAGAATATTATCATCAGGCCCAGTACTTGTAAACCCAACCGTTTTAAAGAGCTATTGCCCAGTTTACTTAATATAAATACATTTATTAATATTGTCGCAATTGCCAGAACGCCAACAAGGATTATGAAATAATTTACAACATCTTCAGCTATCACTGTTATCACCTTCGCGTTGTTTCTGTTCCATTGCTTCTTGTATCTCCTTAGTCCTTTGACTAAAACCTGTGAACATTGACATCCTGTAAAGGGAAAAAATTGCATATAGCAGGATGATATAATAAACAGCATAAAAGAAATATTCAAAGTAGGCCAGGCTGACACCCATTATAAATTTATAGTTGAAAAGTACTTGAACCGTATGAATTCCACTACCAACTGAGAAAAATATCAAGGCATACCAAATTAACATCCCATAATCCTTGATACGTCCATCGGTGAGCTTTTGAAGAGCCAAATAACCCACTACTAATGCCATGGTTCCAAAGGCAATAGTGGCGAAAATTGGAATCAGCAAAAGTATTTTATCCATCATGTTGTTTGAGACTCACTGAGATTAATATTTTTATCACAAAATAGTGATAGTTGAGCCAGGAATTCAGTGTCACTTTCCAATTCAAGTGAAAGGAATATAGCATCTAGTTTCAAGGCTCTGAGCTTGCCGGTGAGGAAATGAACGAATTTGGCAGCACTTCCGGTATTATTGTAAAGCAGTAGTGTGGAAAGAGAATCAAGGAAAAGGAATTTTTTTTCGTAAGGAATGACATCTACAGCTTCATCTATTATTACTGCGAGGTCCGATAAATTACGAAGGTCATTCAGATAAAGGCATCGGTCAGAATCATCTGTTTTTCCACCGCTGGGCAGGGTTATGGCATCAATGAAAATAATCATCCGAGGGTCGATATTTTCGTCTTCTAATATCTGTTTCATAGTTGCATAGGGTTTATTGAAGGTGAGATAGACTCCAGGTTCGTTTTTCGTATATACTAAGTATTTAATGAAATCAATATTTGCGTCGTTATAATTTGTTGCATTTGTCAATGCTAACACTATACTCCCTTCTTTCAGATCTTTCAGTTCCCATTCGATTCTATCTCTCATCTGACGATCAAACCTTATTAAAAATTCTATATCTCGTTGTTAATTAAATTATACTTTGTATTCTTACCATATATTTAATTATCGGCATATTTTTTTCGAAGATTTTATTTTATCATGAAACATATTTGGTATAAATTATTTGAAGTAGGTGAGATAGATTGGAAATGAGAAAGCGGATGTATCATCGTTTTCCGGTGCATGAGGTGGAGTTTACACAGAATTACAGTTTCTGGGGAAATCTACCATATATTGTGAAAACACTGGCAGGGATGAACAATAAGTCGGGGTCAATTAATATGAAGGGGACGTCGGACCATACTCTGCAAGTAAAGCGGGACATTAAAGTGGAAATTGCTGAGGCAAGTATGGATTTTAAACCTCTGGGTCCTGAGAATATGGATGTCGTACTGGAGGATATAGAAGATAATGGCACATTGGATTTCAAGATAAAAATTCTCTATTCACGTCTTGATACGGATTACAGGAGAGTTGCATTTAATGAAGATACTTTCCTTGTCAGATGTGAACTCAGGCAGGGAATAATGACTTTAAAAATACATTTGTTAAATGGGCCTGAACATACCAATTGTGGTGAAATAGCAAGTACTTTAATAGATGAAATTGTTCGTGGTCAGGCAAAATAATCACATTTATTCATTATAATTTGTGCTGGGCCTATTAAAAAGCCTTTACAAAACCGAATTGTTTATCTACTATATGTTAGATGATAAAGTTGAAATTCAGACGCTAATAAAGGTAACTATATAACAATCTAAAATGCTTAATGATTATGATTTCAACGCTGTCATCTAAATAAAAGCAATATCGTGGTTACCGTTGAAAAATATAGTGATTTTGATTAATACCATTACATCATAAAAAATATTGTAAGAGTTATCAATATGGTGGAGCAAATATGACAAAGGCCGAAATTCTATCTCAGATCAAGAAAGCAGAAGAAGATGCGGAATCGATTATATCGCAGGCCGAGGAAGCAAAAACCAAAATAATACTTGAAGCAAAGAACAAGTCACGCGAATTACTGGAAAAAGTACAAAAGGATTCACAGAAAACTGGTGAACAGAAAATTGCTCAAGCAAAGTCTGGTATAGTATCTGAAAAAGAGAAATTGCTCAAGGAAGGTTTTGCTGTAGCTGAATCTATCAAATCGAATGCTGAAAAGAATCAGGCAAAAGCCACAGCATCTTTGGTAGAACAATTCGAGAGGGCGATAAATGCTTAAGCCCAAAAAAGTTTCGAGAGCCTTGGTATTGGGCAATAAGAAATTACTGGATCAGGCAGTCGAAACATTGCATGATTTAAGCTGTGTGCATATAGAAGATTTTACTGAAGAGACTGATTTTCTTTCAATCGGCAAACCTGCAGATGTGGCATCAGATGCTTCAAATAAGCTAATCAAACTTCGGTCTTTATCTAATTTCCTGAAGGTAAAGCCAAAATATCCTGACAATTTATTGAATGAAGAGTCTTTATTGAACGAGTTTGATGCAAAACTTGATGAAATGGAGTCTGTAGTTTCTGGGTTGCTGGATAGGCGAAGTATGCTGGAGAGCGAAGGAAAAGACATTGATACTTATATTAATGACCTACAGCCGTTGTCAACGTTTCCTTTGGATGTGGAGTTTTATAGTGGCTATAAATCGATTTCTGTGCGTGCAGGATATATCCAGGGAAACCCAACAGATATTGAAACTGATATAAAGAATATTACAACCCATTGTGATCTTTTGTTTAATACATACAACAAGGCCAACGTTGTTGCATTATTCTCACCTGTTGAACATACCAGTGCCATCAATGGGATACTTGATAAGTATAGTTTCTCTGAACTGCACATACCGGAACTAACAGGTGAACCTGGTAAATTGCTGGCTGGTTTTAATAATCGAAAAGGGGATATCCTGGCTGAACTGGAATCGCTCGAAAATGAAATAGCTGATTTACAAAACAAATACTCTGATTTCGTACTGGCATCAGATGAAATGCTGTCTATTACCACTCAGAAAGCAGAAGCACCATTGAGGTTCGCTACTTCTGATAATACTTTCATCATTGACTGCTGGATAACGGACGACCAGTTCGATAATGCAGCACAGGTTATTGAAGAGCGGTTCAATGGCTCGATTTTCTTAACAAAACTTGATGTTGAAAAAGAAGACATCAAGACCGAAACTATTCCTGTGGAATATGACAACCCAAAACTGGTCAAGCCGCTTGAAACAATAATGGACCTGTATTCCAGGCCAATTTACAAAGAAATAGACCCTTCTGCCATTATATTCATTACTTTCCCCTTGTTCTATGGTCTCATGCTTGGAGATATCGGATACGCTCTGGTGTTACTGACACTGGGCATAATCGGTAAAGCAAAGCTCAGGTCGGAAGGTTTGAAACCCCTGGCAACCTTGCTCATATATTGCAGTATCTCAACATTGATATTCGGCATTTTGTTTGCCGAAATATTCGGATTCCATCTATTTGGAGATCACAGTGTTGTGGCAGAACTGTTTGGTGAGCATAGTGCACTGGGAGAAATGTTCTATAATTTCCATGCTCTGCCAATATTAGCGAGGCTTGGCAGGGAAGATATACCAATATTATTGATAGCAACCGCGCTTATTGGCGTAGTGCACCTGAACCTGGGATTCTTGTTAGGTTTTAGGAATGAAGCGGTATTACATGGTGTTAAAACAGCTGTGCTGGAAAAGATTAGCTGGATAATACTGCAGCTGGGAATTGCCATCTTTATTTTGGCGGCAATGGGATACATACCTCTTGTTGGTAAGACAGTAGGTGCAGCAGTGGCTGTGCTGGGTGTGGTAATGTTGATTGCAGGTGAAGGCGGGGCAGCCATACTGGAACTTCCGTCCATACTGAGTAATACGCTTTCATATACAAGGCTTGCAGCAGTAGGACTATCTTCAGTGGGCATTGCTTTTGCTGTTAATGAAATTGTGACTGGAATGCTCTTTCCCAAGGGCGGATTATTCATATTATTGGGGATTTTAGTGCTTCTGGTTGGGCACACAGTAAACACCGTACTGGGCGTAGTGGCGCCCGGGCTGCATGCCTTGAGGCTGCAGTATGTGGAATTTTTTACAAAATTCTACCACGGCGGTGGTCGTAAATTTGATCCATTTGGATATAATCGAAAATACACGGAGGAAAAATAAATGGTAGATATTAGTATAGCAGATGCAACAGTTGAACAGATACTTGCAAACCAGAAAGGATTGATAGCCATTGGCGCAGGCCTGGCAGTTGGTCTTACCGGCATTGCATCAGGTATTGCAGAAAAAGATATCGGTGCTGCAGCTGTAGGTGCAATGGCAGAACGTGAGGAACTATTCGGTAAAGGTCTTATCCTGACCGTTATTCCTGAAACCATCGTTATCTTTGGTCTGGTCGTTGCTATATTGTTGTTATTCCTGTAGATACTCAACCCGTTATCGGGAGATAGAATATGGGACTTGAAGACGTTATAAATGACATTTTGGAGCAAGCCAGGTCCAAAGCTGCAGCCATAAATGCTGAAGCTGAGGAAGAAGCCGCTACCTTGATAAGTAACGCACAATCCAAGGCAAATGAGATTATGCAAATCCGTCAGGTTGAAGTTGATGCCCATATAGAGCGAATGCATAAACAGGAAATATCCAGTGCCCATCTTGAAATGAAGCGAGCTTCCCTGAATGCAAAAAAGGATGTCCTGGACAGCGTGAATCAATCCGCAAAGGATGCCATTTCTTCAATGCCAGCCGAGAAGAATGCCGACCTGTTAAAGACAATTCTCGATAAACACGGCAGCAGTGGAACCAGGGTATATTTCAATGGAAGAGATGCAAAAATTGTTCAGGAAATGACCGATCTTACATATATGGGTGAGATAGACTGCATTGGCGGACTTGTCTTCGAGAACGATGACGGTACTGTACGAATGGATTATACATACGATAGGATTCTGGAAGATGTATCTGAACAGTCTTTGAAGCAGATATCTGATATACTCTTTGGGTGAGGTGTTCATGGCATTCTTGATCAGGCGTGGCAGTAAAAAATATCCGTACATCACGGCCAGGGTACGGGCTATGAAAAGTAAATTGTTGCCCAGGGAGGTTTACCCTAAACTGATGAACATGGACATTCCCGAGATAACACGTTTAATAGGGGAGTCTGAATACAAGCAGGATGTGGATGAACTTGCCCAGAAATACAGCGGACTCGACCTGCTGGAGCATGCCCTTAACCAGAATCTGGCCAGAACATATCGGAAATTGTTACGCGTATCCCAGGATGAACCAAATTATTTGATTACTGAGTATCTAAGACACTGGGACATCTGGAATATCAAGACTATCCTGAGAGGAAAAAATTATGGGGCTCCGGCCCAGGAAATACTGGACGCTGTGGTGGCGGCAGGACAGTTGGGTTATCGCGAACTTACTTCCATCGCCAATATGGAATCTATTGATGATATTAAGACCGCTCTTGGAAACACACCATATTATGCAGCAATTGCAGATTATGATGGTGGTGAACTATCAGCCATTGAGAACGAACTTGACAAGATATATTATTCAAGATTGCTGGCATCCATCGGCAAATCAAAAGGCGAAAAACTGAGTCTTAAATATATCAAGACCGAGATCGACCTTAAGAATATTAAAACTCTTTTCAGGACCAAGAAGGCTGGTCTCGTGAAGGATGATATCTTTGAATTGCTGATACCCGGCGGTATGGAATTAAAGAGTGGAGATTTAAAGAGGATGTCATCTCTCCCATGGTCTGATTTTCTGAAAGGACTTGAAGATTACTCATACTGGTCTGAAATTTCTGAAGTGGTAAGTGAGGATATGACCTCTCTCATGGACGTGGAAGCCCTACTGGATAAATATGCAATGGGATATGCATCCAGGATTTCACATTATTATCCACTTTCCATTCTTCCCATATATGATTATATGCTCAGGAAGAACAATGAAATAAACAACATTAGGACCATTGTGCGGGGTAAGAAAGTAAAACTACCTGATGAAATTATAAGAAAACATCTGGTGATGTAAATATGGAAATAGCAGTAATCGGGAACAGTGATTTTACTACAGGTTTCAGACTTGCAGGTATAAAAAAGATTTACGAAACTAAAGGAACCAATGACCTTGTACCCATGTTGCAGAGTGTACTTGAAGAGCGGGAAGTTGGGGTTTTAGTTATACATAATGATGATCTGGCCAGTTTGCCGGAACAGTTCAGGATAATGCTGGACGGAATGGTCACACCCACCACAATAGCACTTGGTGGTGCAGGTGAGAGTTCAAATTTAAGAGATAAAATTAAACAAGCAGTAGGTGTTGATCTTTGGTAACAAAAGGAGAAATTTATAGAATATCTGGACCGGTAGTGACAGTCCAGGGCATCAATACCAGTATGTATGATGTTGTAAAAGTAGGGAATGAAGGTCTCATGGGAGAGGTTATTGGAATAGTGAAGGATAAATCTATTGTCCAGGTCTATGAAGAAACAGCTGGTATAAGACCTGGAGAACCTGTGGAAAATACGGGTATGCCTCTGTCAGTTGAACTCGGTCCCGGACTTATTGAAAGTATATATGACGGTATTCAGCGTCCATTACCTATCCTTAAGGATAAGATGGGTGATTTTATTGAACGTGGGGTGACAGCAGATGGTTTGGACCATGAGAAACTCTGGGAATTCAAATCTGTTGTAAAGGCCGGTGATAAGGTATCTGGTGGCGTAGTTATCGGTACCGTACAGGAAACACCCAATGTAGAGCACCGTATTATGGTCCCGCCAAAAGTATCAGGCACCGTGGATGAGATAAAGAGCGGTAAATTCACCGTGTTGGATACTGTTTGTACCCTTACTGACGGCACCGAGATACAGATGATGCAGAAATGGCCTGTGCGTATGCCCAGACCTGTAAATAAAAAATTGACCCCTAATGTTCCGCTTATAACTGGACAACGTATTCTTGACGGCCTGTTCCCTGTTGCCAAGGGCGGTACGGCAGCCATTCCCGGTCCATTCGGGAGCGGTAAGACCGTTACACAGCAGCAGCTTGCAAAATGGAGTGATACTGAGATTGTGGTATATATCGGCTGCGGTGAGAGGGGTAACGAGATGGCAGATGTACTTACCGAGTTCCCTGAACTGGAAGACCCCAAGACCGGCAGGCCGCTGATGGAGCGGACCGTGCTTATAGCCAATACCAGTAACATGCCGGTGGCAGCCAGGGAAGCCAGTGTTTATACCGGTATCACTATTGCCGAGTATTACAGGGATATGGGGTATGATGTATCATTGATGGCTGACAGTACCAGCAGATGGGCTGAAGCCATGCGAGAGATTTCATCAAGGCTTGAAGAGATGCCAGGTGAAGAAGGTTATCCTGCATACTTGTCAGCACGTCTAAGTGAGTTTTACGAGAGGGCAGGCCGGGTTGAGTCCCTGGCCGGACTCGGTGGTTCTATTACTATTATCGGGGCAGTATCCCCGCCAGGCGGCGATTTCTCAGAGCCTGTTACCCAGAATACCCTGCGTATTGTGAAAGTGTTCTGGGCACTGGATGCGAAACTTGCCCAGAGGCGGCATTTCCCGTCTATTAACTGGCTGAACAGTTATAGCCTGTACACCAAAGGACTAACTGATTGGTACAATGAGAATGTATCCCCGGATTGGGTCAAATTAAGGGACAATGCAATGGACCTGCTCCAGCAGGAATCAGAACTCCAGGATATTGTCCAGCTGGTAGGTTCGGATGCACTTCCACCAGACCAGCAGTTGACACTGGAAATAACCAGGCTTATCAGGGAAATTTTCCTGCAGCAGAACGCTTTCCATCCAGTTGATACGTTCTGTCCTATGGACAGACAGTTTAAATTGATGGATACCATCCAGAAATTCGGAGATAAAGCCCATGCAGCATTGGATTCAGGTGTAATGATCAATGATATTATTAAATTACAATCCAAGGACGAACTTTCAAAGGTCAGGTTCGATGATGACTTTGAAGGCTCGCTGAAAGTCGTATTAGATAAGATGGATAAGGAGTTCGATTCGCTGAAAAGTGATACTTATTCCTCAGGTGTTTCAGAGGGGGCTGAGTGAAGTGACAAAAGAGTATAAGACAATCACAGAGATTGCAGGCCCGCTCATATTCCTTGAGAAGACCGAGCCTGTAAGTTACAATGAACTGGTGAACATCACCCTGTCTGACGGTTCTACAAAACGCGGTCAGGTACTGGATACTTCCCACGATAAAGTTGTAGTACAGGTGTTCGAAGGTACCGGTGGCCTGAACAGGCAATGTGGTGTCAGGTTCACAGGTGAGACCATCAAACTGCCAGTGTCCAAAGACATGTTGGGCAGGATATTATCCGGCTCAGGCGAACCCCTTGATGGCGGCCCCCGTATCATACCTGAAGACAGGCTTGATATAAATGGTGCGGCCATTAATCCGTTCTCCAGAATGCCACCGAAAGATTTCATCCAGACAGGTATCAGTACTATTGACGGTACCAATACTCTTGTACGGGGCCAGAAACTGCCAATTTTCTCAGGTTCAGGTCTGCCTCATAACGAGATCGCACTTCAGATAGCCAGACAGGCTAAAGTGCCCGGCAGTGAAGAGGATTTTGCAGTGGTGTTTGCGGCTATGGGTATTACCAATGAGGAAGCCCAGTATTTCATGCAGGATTTCGAGCGCACAGGTGCACTTGAGCGGGCAGTGGTGTTCTTAAACCTTGCCAATGACCCTGCTGTGGAGCGGCTTATTACGCCAAGAATGGCACTTACTGCTGCTGAATACCTGGCATATGAGCACGACATGCACGTGCTGGTCATTCTTACCGATATCACCAATTACTGTGAAGCACTCAGACAGATGGGTGCAGCCAGGGAAGAGGTACCTGGTCGGCGAGGTTATCCAGGTTATATGTATACTGACCTGGCCAGTCTGTATGAGAGGGCTGGCGTGATCAAGGGCAGGAAAGGATCTGTGACACAGTTCAGTATCCTGAGTATGCCTGGTGATGATATTACTCACCCTATTCCTGACCTCAGCGGTTATATTACCGAAGGCCAGATAGTCATATCAAGGGAACTGCACAGGAAAGGTATTTATCCGCCTATTAATGTGCTGCCTTCGCTGAGCCGGCTTATGAACAGCGGTATTGGTGAAGGACGTACCAGGGAAGACCATAAGGCAGTATCTGACCAGATGTATGCAGCTTACGCAGAAGGTAAGGACCTGCGTGGCCTGGTGGCCATCGTGGGTAAGGATGCGCTGTCTGACAGGGATAAGAAACTGCTGGAATTTGCTGATATGTTCGAGGATAAGTTCGTGCGCCAGGGTGTGGATGAAGACAGGGATATTGAGACTACCCTTGCTGTCGCCTGGGACCTGCTGGCCGAACTTCCGGAGTCACTTCTGGTCAGGGTCGATACCAAATTCATTGAAAAATACCATCCAGCCCACAAGAAATAAAGTGGATTTTGGAGGGCAATACATTGGCTGTACAGGACATTAAACCCACACGTTCAGAACTCATAGAACTGAAAAGGAAGATCAAGCTATCTGAGAGTGGACACAAGATTCTCAAGATGAAGCGGGACGGTCTTATCCTGGAGTTCTTTGAAGTGCTTGAAAAGGCTAAATCGGTACGGGCAGAACTTGATGCTGATTTCAATGTAGCAACTGAAAAGATCAATATAGCCAAAGCTGTGGAAGGTATTATGACTGTCAGGTCCACCGCTTTTTCTTTCAAGGATGCTCCTCAACTGAAAGTCGAAAGCAAGAACGTGATGGGCGTTGTAGTCCCAAAAATCGAATCCAGTAGCGTGAGAAAGGCACTCAACGAAAGAGGGTACGGTATTATTGGGACCAGCAGCCGGATAGATGAAGCTGCTGATGCCTATGAAATTCTGGTTGAGAAGATAATCCTGGCTGCTGAGATCGAGACCACCATCAAGAAACTATTGGATGAGATCGAGAAGACCAAGCGCAGGGTGAATGCCCTTGAGTTCAAGGTGATCCCTGAGCTTATCGAGGCCAGGAACTTTATCATTCTGCGGCTGGATGAGATGGAGCGGGAAAATACGTTCAGGCTCAAACGTATTAAATCTTAGATATTATAATATATTATCCGGGTATTCTATCGTGCTGATGCAGCTGAAAGAAAGAGTTATTGTAAAGTTGAGTGAGCCTGAAACCCGGGCTTTCTTTCTTCGCTTTTTTTGGCTTATATCTCTGTTGATGTTGGTACTGGGTTATGGGATTATGGCATATGTCTGGTTCTATACGTGAGCCGAACTTACTATCTCACCGGTCCGCTCATATGACCTGACGTTATGATTTTACCCGTTCGTTCATACGTTTTGATACCATCGGGTAAGCTACTGGAAAATTCCTTGCTTTGCAGCACATCCAGGAAGACCTTTCCCATACGGCTCTTTATAAAATCCTGTTTGACAACAAAATCATATTCTTCGTCTGCAAGATGGATGAACTTCAAGCCATTGAGTTGGGCCGCTGACCTGATACCTATACCCACATCGGCTCTGTCCAGCTTGACGGCAGCCGCAACTGCACTATGTGTCCTGGCCTGCATATCATAACCCTCAATAGAGGCGCACAACTCTTCAAATCCTACTTCCAGTGCTGTTGACAGTTCGCGAAGTTTCATATCAGTGAGCACTCTGGTACCCGAACCCGGCGTTCGGTTGATAAACCTGGCTGCAGGGATGTCCCTAAATCCATGGATGGAGCTATCCGGTCTTATGATGAGTCCCTGCTCCCTCAGGTAGCCCTTGACAAGCACAGCGTTTTCCAGACCAAAACTTTTCATGAATGAAATGTTGTATTCGCCTGCATCGTCAAGCAGATGCACACCTGCCATATCGGCAATACCATCCCTGACTGCAACCAGCCCGCCGGTACTGCCCGTATTTATCAACCTCACACTGAATGGCAACAGACGCATCAGAGCCTCGAAGCCCAGGCAGTGGCTGCCGATAAAGAGAATGTCTGGTGCCTTTACATCCCCTATCATGGTCACTTCTACTTCCTCGCCTGCCCCAAGCATTTCCACCTGGGGTTCTATCTCAATAAACCCATCTGCACGTGCAAGTGTTGTTATAGCTCCTGAACCTTTATCGACCGGGTATGCCATTCCCCTGACCAGTCCCACAGGCAGAAGCTGGCGCCGGCCCGCTGAGTGGAAATCTACTGCCAGGTGTGCCGTGACCTTTGACCTGGAACCGGGTAATCCCAGGGTAGAG
>JAKRWB010000733.1 GCA_022353185.1 ANME-2 cluster archaeon
TAATTGTGGTCGGTGCGTATGGTGACGACGACGGCGGTAGTTGTTCAGGTTCAGCGTATGTGTTCACCCGTTCCGGCACGACATGGACTGAGCAGCAAAAGTTGACGGCATCGGACCCTGCAGTAAACGACCTTTTCGGCAATTCGGTTTCGGTTGACGGGGATACGATTGTGGTCGGTGTATTATTTGACGACGACGGCGGTAGTTTATCAGGTTCAGCGTATGTGTTCACCCGCTCCGGCACGACATGGACTGAGCAGCAAAAGTTGACGGCATCGGATGCTACAGCAGGCGACCATTTCGGCTGTTCGGTTTCGGTTGACGGGGATACGATTGTGGTCGGTAGTGATTCAGGTTCAGCGTATGTGTTTGCCAGCCTGGTCATACTCGCTTCTTGTGATGATTCCGGAGCAGAACAAAATACATTTGATCTAAGCGAAGATGTTTATTGCCTTGGAGAGAATCTAGCCGCGAGTACATCAGTTGATATTTACGTAGTAAATAATAAAGATGTTTGGAAAGATGGTGATGCATTAATCGATGTATCTGGTGGATATGAAACAGAGATGACCGGAGATGATGGAAGCATCTCAACAACTCTGATATGGGATTCGCCGCTCACACTGGGAAGCTATGACATTGTTGTAGACACAAATCAAAACAGAGAATGGAATAAAGGTGAACCAATTGATGATATAGTAAGCGTTGGTTTTGAAGCGATCCCTGAATTCCCCTCAATTGCTTTACCAGTTACAGCAATATTGGGGCTGATGTTCTTGTTTTCTCACAGAAGACGAAATGAGTGAGTTGGTTAAATGCATATTACATGATTTAACTTTGCACAACAGGGATGCACCCGGTTTCAGAGGCTGTCTGGCAATTCAAAATTTCGAAACATCGGAGGGCTATCAGGGCTTTAAATTGAAAAAAATGGAAAATTTTATTACTGCCAGTAATTGTCGGACAGTCTCTATGTCTTGTTATTGTGCAGGAAAAGACGGGTGGAAATGAAGCTCCCACAGCAGAGCTGTGGGGTATCTCATGTCTCAGGCTACTGAGGTTGCATTGACCATGGCCTGTCCCAACCGCAGCAGAGCTGGGGGGTATAACGATTAGGATCAAGTCATTTACATGAATCAGGTGACTTTCATGAATTGTGTGAGCTATGAGAAGTATAACCCGGGTTTTGCAAGGTCTCT
>JAKRWB010000734.1 GCA_022353185.1 ANME-2 cluster archaeon
GCTGTGTTCGGCGGTGCTTCCAACCTGAAAGAATCACTGGTCAATATTGCTACCATCTATAACCCGGATGTAATAGCTGTTCACACCACCTGCGTGGCTGAGACTATCGGCGATGATGCAAGGGCCATAGTAGAAGATGCTGAGGCGGAAGAACTCATCGATCCGGCCATTAAGGTATGTGCAGCATCCACACCCAGTTATGTGGGCTCCCACCTGACAGGATATGATAAGATGGTGGACGCTTTTGTAACAAAATTTGCCCAAAAGAGTAAGCCCAATGGCAAGCTCAATATCATTCCGGGTTTTGTGGAACCTGCAGATATCAGGGAGATCAAGCGGATACTGTTTATTATGGGCATATCCAACATCGTGTTCCCTGACACCACTGATGTGTTCGATGCACCCATAACTGGTGAGGTATCAAATTTTCCTAAAGGTGGAACACCCATTGGCGAGATCGAGGATTCTGCAAATTCATTTGGTACCATTGCAATGTGCAGAATGGCAGGTGGCGCTGCTGCGAAGTCTCTTAAGAATAAGTTCAAGGTGCCGGCATTTATCGGTCCCACACCAATCGGTATCAGGAACACTGACCGTTTCATTATGAACGCGGCAGACATGGCTGATGTATCCATTCCCAAGAAACTGGAACATGAACGTGGCCGTGTGGTGGATATGATGACCGATGCACACCCCCATTTCCATGGAAAGAGGGTTGCAATATTCGGTGACCCGGACATTATCCAGGGACTGACCAGTATTACCCTTGAAATGGGAATGGAACCAGCATTTATATTGACAGGAACCCAGAGCAAGCAATTCGTAGAGGAAACCAGTGAGCTGATAGGCTCTGACAGTCCTGAGGCGCAGGTGCTGGATAATGCTGACCTGTTCACCCTGCATCAGAAGATCAAGCAGGATCCTGTGGATCTGCTTATCGGGAATACCTATGGAAAACATATTGCCATAGCAGAGGACATCCCGCTGATAAGGATTGGGTTCCCGATAATGGATAGGGCAAACCTGCATTATTTCCCTATCATGGGATATTCAGGGGCAGCCAGGCTAGTGGAATGGATCGGAAATACCTTGCTGGAGCGTAAGGACAGGGATGCGGAAGAATGTGTGCTTGAAATGATTCAGTAAAAGATTAGCAAAACAAGGAGTGTAAAGACATGCCAGAAGTCTTGAGTGTAGTAGACACGCTAAAAGAAAGACAACCATATATTGCCCAAAAGCAGGTCAAAAAGGGGACTTCGGCCCCCCTGGCCTGTGATAACAATTCAATTGCAGGGGCCATGAGCCAGCGGGCCTGTGTATATTCAGGTGCTCGTGTCGTGTTAAACCCAGTGACCGATGCAGTGCACTTGGTGCACGGTCCCATTGGTTGTGCCAGTTATACCTGGGACATCAGGGGTGCTCTGTCCAGCGGCGTAGAGACCTTCCGCAATAGTTTCACCACAGACATGAAGGAACTGGATGTAGTGTTCGGTGGCGAGAAAAAGCTTACTAACGCCATTGACGAGATAATTGAACTGTACAATCCTCCTGTGATCTTTGTATATTCCACATGTATTGTGGGAATCATAGGGGATGATATGCAGGCTGTGTGCAAAGCTGCGACAATGAAACATGGAATCCCTGTGATACCTGTGCAGTCTGAAGGGTTCAAAGGAAACAAAAAAGACGGTTACAAGGCTGCATGCAATGCATTAAAGCATTTGATAGGTACAAAAGAGCCTGAGATCACATCAGAGTACAGGATCAACCTGCTTGGTGATTTCAATGTGGCTGGGGATGTGTGGCTGATTAAGCCCCTGTTCGAGAGGATGGGTATCCAGGTAATGGTATCCATGACCGGGGATTCCACAGCAGACGCCATATCACAGGTCCATGGTGCACACCTGAACCTGGTACAGTGCAGTGGGTCTATGACATATCTTGCCAAGTGGATGCAAGAACAATATGGCATACCATTTATCAAGATCAGCTTCTTTGGCATGGAAGATTTGAGCATCGCCTTGAGACAGACTGCGGAATTCTTCGGGTCTGAGGAGATGAAACAGATCGCTGAAGACATTATAAGAGAAGAGAATGCCAGGATCATTCCAGAGATTTCCCGCATCCGTGAAAGGCTTAGCGGTAAGAAGGCAGCCATCTATATGGGTGGTGCTGCCAAGGCTCTGACCCTGATCAAAGGATTCAGGGAACTGGGCATGGAAGTGGTGATTATTGGAACCCAGACCGGCAAGCGGGCCGATTATGAGCAGATCAGTTATTCAGTCAAGGACGGGACCGTGATCGTGGATGATGCAAACCCACTGGAGCTGGCAGAATTGCTTGTGAAAAAGGAAGCTGATCTGATGGTGGCTGGTGTGAAGGAACGGTTCCTTGCCTACAAGCTGGGCATTGCCTTTTGTGATTTCAACCATGACAGAACTGTGGAGTTCGAAGGATATGACGGGTTTGTTAATTTTGCCAGGGAGATCGATGCTTCCATTAGCAGTCCTGTATGGAAAGCAGTGAAACACAGGGTGAAAGAGGATAATACTACCTGTGATGCTGTGATGACAGAGCTTATACTCGGGTCCTGTGAACTGGAGGTGCCGGTATGACTGACCGGAACTTTGTGACAGTAAATCCGTGTGTGATGTGTCAGCCCATGGGTAGCGTGCTAGCGTTCAAGGGTGTGGAGAATTCTATTGTACTGATGCACGGTTCCCAGGGATGCAGTACATACATGCGGCTGCATCTGGCACATCATTTCCGGGAGCCTGTGGATATTGCCTCCAGTTCACTGAGCGAGAGGGGCGCAGTGTACGGGGGCAGTGAAAACCTGAAAAAGGGACTGTACAACGTGATTGACAGGTACCATCCCAGTGTGATCGGCGTTGCAACCACCTGTATGGCAGAGACCATAGGGGATGACGTGCCCAGTATTATAAAGGAATTTAAGGAAGAAAACGGTATTGGGGACGATATCTCAAAAGATATTCAGATAATACCCGTATCCACGCCCAGCTATAGTGACAGCCACGTGAACGGGTATATTAAAGCTCTTGATGCCATCGTGCGCCACCTGACTCGAGATGCCGGAGAATCGATACCCAACGGTAAGGTCAATATTATTCCTACAGAGAATCTTTCTCCAGCTGATATCCGTGAATTGAAAGCCGAATAAGAAAGAGCGATTACTCGCTCTCCCTCTTCTAAGAACGGAGCGTGCGACTTTCACCGCACTCCGCTCAAG